>CAMGFF010000104.1 GCA_946055125.1 uncultured Prevotellaceae bacterium
TTGAGACCGGTACTCCCACCTACCTCGCTCACCTCCTCGTGCGCCACAACTACAAGCTTGAGGATATGACCCGCGTGGAGGTGGATGAGGACGTGCTCAACAGCATCGACTCCGAATCGACCAACCCAATCCCGGTTATCTACCAGAGCGGCTACCTTACAATCAAAGGCTACGACGAGGAGTTCAAGCTCTACCGACTCGGTTTCCCAAACAAGGAGGTGGAAGACGGCTTCATGAAATTCCTTATCCCATATTATCTCACGAACAACGAGCAACAGTCAACATCGTTTGATTTCCGCAAATACGTCCAGGACCTCCGCAACGGCAACGCCGATGAGTTCGTTGCACGGATGCGCGCCCTCTTTGCCGACACCCCCTACGAGCTCGTGCGTGACCTCGAGAACCACTACCAGAACCAGGTGTGGCTTTTCCACAAGCTCATGGGAATGTATGTGCAGGCCGAGTACCACACCAGCAACGGGCGCATCGACATGGTGCTCCTCACCCCACGCTTCTGCTACATCGTGGAGTTCAAGTTCGACGGCTCGGCACAGCAGGCGCTCGACCAGATCTCGCGCAAGGACTACGCCCTCCCATTCACCCTCACCGGCCAGCAGATAATCCGCGTGGGCATCAACATCTCCCCCGCCACCCGCAACATCGACCAGTGCCTCATCGCCCGCTAAATCACCCTCCCGAAAAAGCGCAAAAATACGCTTTTGCCAACATAAAATGAGCTAAAAATGCGCTAAAAATATGATTTTTCAGCTTTTTGACACTGTGAGTGCGTGCTGTTTCAAAAAAAATGAGTATCTTTGCAAGAATTTTTACATGTAGAAAAAATATTTATGGTAACACCTATCAAAAAAACCATCGACCTTGGTGACGGACGAGTGATCACCCTCGAGACAGGTAAGCTTGCCAAGCAAGCCGATGGAGCGGTTGAGCTGCGCATGAACAACACAATGCTTCTTGCGACAGTGGTTTCGGCTAAAGAAGCCGGCGAAGGAGTGGATTTCATGCCACTTCAAGTAGAGTACAAAGAGAAATTTTCGGCTTTTGGCCGATTCCCGGGAGGGTTCCAGAAGCGTGAGGGACGCGCTTCTGACTATGAAATCCTCACTGCACGCCTCGTTGACCGCGTGCTTCGTCCCTTGTTCCCTGAGAATTATCACGCCGACACTTTCGTGAACATCATCTTGTTCTCGAGCGATGGTGTGGATATGCCCGACGCTCTTGCCGGCCTGGCTGCTTCGGCCGCTCTGGCAGTGTCCGACGTTCCCTTCAATGGCCCTATCTCTGAGGTGCGTGTGGCACGTGTGGAGGGCCAGTTTGTCATCAACCCCACTTTCGAGCAGCTTGAGAAAGCCGATATGGACTTAATGGTAGGTGCTACTTACGAGAATATCATGATGGTGGAGGGCGAGATGAACGAGGTGAGCGAGGCCGACCTTCTTGAAGCACTCAAGACTGCCCACGAGGCAATCAAGGTGCAGTGCAAGGCTCAGATGGAGCTTGCCGAGGAAGTGGGCTCCACCACCAAGCGTGAATACTGCCACGAGGTGAACGATGAGGACCTGCGCAAGCAGGTGTGGGACACTTGCTACGACAAGGCCTACAAGATTGCCCAGGCCGGCTCGGCCGACAAGCACTGGCGCCAGGACAGCTTCGACGCCATCTGCAACGACTTCATCGAGGCAATCCCCGAGGAGGAGCGCGAGGAAAAGACTCCGCTCGTGAAGCGCTACTACCACGACGTGGAGAAAGAGGCTGTGCGCCGCTGCATCCTCGATGAGGGAATCCGTCTCGACGGCCGCAAGACCAACGAGATTCGCCCCATCTGGTGCGAGACCGACTATCTCCCCGGACCTCACGGCTCGGCCGTGTTCACTCGCGGTGAGACTCAGGCTCTTGCCACCGTAACTCTCGGCACCAAGCTCGATGAGAAGATTATCGACGACGTGCTCAATCACGGCACCGAGCGCTTCCTGCTCCACTACAACTTCCCCCCATTCTCTACCGGCGAGGCTAAGCCTCAGCGTGGCGTTGGCCGCCGCGAGATTGGTCACGGAAACCTTGCACACCGCGCTCTCAAGAGCATGCTCCCCGACAACTTTGCCTACACCGTGCGCATCGTGAGCGACATTCTTGAGTCGAATGGATCTTCGTCGATGGCCACCGTGTGCGCCGGCTGCCTGGCTCTGCTCGACGCCGGTGTGAAGATGAAGAAGCCCGTGGCCGGTATCGCTATGGGACTTATCACCGACAAGGGCAACGTGAAGCACGCCGTGCTCTCCGATATCCTTGGCGATGAGGACCACCTCGGCGACATGGACTTCAAGGTGACAGGAACTAAGGACGGCATAACCGCCACACAGATGGATATTAAGTGCGACGGTCTCTCCTACGAGATTCTTGCCCAGGCTCTTGAGCAGGCTCGCGAAGGCCGCCTCCACATCCTCAATATCATCAATGAGACCATTCCTGAGCCTCGCGAGGACTACAAGCCTCACGTGCCTCGCATCGTGGCCATGACTGTGGATAAAGACTTCATAGGCGCAATCATCGGCAAGGGTGGCGAGACTATCCAGGGCATTCAGGAGCGCACCGGCGCTGTCATCACCATCGATGAGATCGACGGCAAGGGCGAGATTGAAATCTCGGCAGCCAACAAAGACTCTATCGAGGCAGCCGTGGCAGCCATCAAGGCTATCATTGCTGTGCCCGAGGAGGGCGAGATTTACACAGGAAAGGTTCGCTCTATCCTTGAGTTTGGCGCTTTCGTTGAGTTCATGCCCGGCAAGGACGGCTTGCTCCACATCTCCGAGATTAGCTGGGACCGCCTTGAGGACATGGAGGCCAGCGGCCTGAAAGAAGGCGATGAGGTGACTGTGAAACTCATTGAAATCGACAAGAAGAACGGCAAGTTCCGCCTCTCGATGAAGGCTCTCCAGGAGAAGCCCGAGGGCTATGAGGAGCGCCGCGCTCCGCGTCGCGACGGCGGTAACCGTGGCCCACGCCGTGAGGGTGGCAACGGCGGTAACCGTGGTGGAAACCGTGGTGGAAACCGTGGTCCACGCAAAGACTAAAAACCCCTAACCCCAAATACTCCCGAGGCGCATCGCCGCATTCCCCCCAGAATGCAGCGATGCGCCTCACTTTTATGTTTCCAACTACAAATTTCGATTTTGCTACAATTCCCGCCACATATAATCAGCGAGAATGTCAATGCAGCTTTGCAGAGCGCCCATCAGCGAGGCCGTGCCAATTAGTTGGTAAAAATCGATTTGATGTGGCGCTCTTTGGAGAAGCCTCTATGTATGTGGACTCGTCTTTGTTGTAGAGAGTAACGGTGCGCATTCCGGCCACCACGCACAGCACGACATAGCCCCGACATATTCTGCGCTAAATACCCATCTCCCGGGCTTACATACCCAGGAGGAAGCACTGGAGCCAGATGGCAGCGATACCGGCCACATAGCCGGCCAGGGCGATATGGGTTATCTTCTTGCAATACCACCAGAATGGCATTTTCTCGATTCCCATTGCCACCACTCCGGCAGCCGAGCCAATGATGAGCAGGCTGCCTCCCACTCCGGCGCAGAAAGTGAGCAAATGCCAGAAGAGACCGTTCTGCACGAATAGAGCCTCATAGGCGGGATCGGCCACTGTGGCAAGCATCGCTGGATCTACCACAGGATACATATTGATGCACGCGGCCACGAGAGGCACATTGTCCACTATCGACGATAGCACGCCAATCGACGAACTAATGAGGTATGGCTCATGAATGGTGTCGTCGAGCCACTGTGCCATGTTGCTCAGTATTCCGGCCTCCTGCAGCGAGCCCACTGCCATGAGAATGCCAAGGAAAAAGAGAATGGTGGGCATGTCGATGTGCTTCACCACCTGCGACACTCGTCCCTCAATCGAGGAGTCGAGATGATATTTTCTCACAATAATCTCGGTGAGCAGCCACAGTGCACCCAGCGAGAGGAGCATTCCCATGAATGGAGGAAGCCCCGTGAGCGTCTTAAACACCGGCACGAGCAGCAGCCCGGCCACGCCCGAGATGAGTACCAGCTTGCTAAGACGCTGGTTCACGGTCACGAGCTGCGGGTCGGGGGCCGAAGCCACCTTCACCGTGGCCTGGGTAATACCATCGTCCTTAATCATCTTGCAAGCCATCCACAGCGGCACGATAGTGGAAATTATGCAGGGAATGAAGAGGTTGATTATAAGGTCGCCGGTGGTCACATTGTTCTTCATCCACAGCATGATGGTGGTTACGTCGCCAATTGGCGACCACGCACCGCCACTGTTGGCAGCAATCACAATCACACCGGCAAAGAGCCAGCGGTCGTCCTTGCGTATTAGCATGCGGCGCAGCAGCATCACCATGATGATGGTGGTGGTCATGTTGTCGAGCACGGCCGACATGAAGAAAGTGATAAGCACCAGCACGCACAGCAGCTTCTTCTTGCGACGTGCCTTCACATACTTGGTGATGAAGTTGAAGCCCTCATATTTGTCGATAAGCTCCACTATTGTCATTGCACCTATGAGAAACATCAATATCTCGCAGGTGTCGCCAAGCTGGTGGATAATGGCCGTGCTCACATCGGCACACATTCCCGACGCTGCATAGAGCGTCCAGAGCACCGAGCACATCATGAGCGCAAAAGTGGCCTTATTTATTTCAAGTTTGTGCTCGAGAGCAATAAGTATATATCCTATCACGAAGATAGCTATCATCGCTGTTATCATAGTATAAGCGGCAATTTTTTGAAAGTTCTAATAGGGAAAATGGGGGTAGTATTATTGTAGATTCTTAGGGGCAGCGCAATCCTGAGGGTCTACCTTATGCGGTCGTAGCTGCTCAGTATCTTTATGTCGTTGCTAATGCCACGGTAGGCCAGCAGGTCCATAATCACCGCCACAATGGGCAGCATGTTGCTCCAGCCCAGCGTCAGGGCATCGCTCTCCATGCCGTTTACCAATATCAGCACTGAGGCAAGCAGGAACGCAGTGATTGCGCCTCCCATAATGCACAGCCGGCGCTGAGGCTTGAGCGTGCGATACTTGAAAATTGTCAGCACAGCGAGCAGCGAGCATAGCAGCGACACCACCATGAAGCCCCACATATACGAGCCACCAAGCATTGTCACCTCACTTGTGGCGCCTGCCACCGTCGTCGTTGCGATTGTAGAGAATGCGTAAACTCCCATCGCGATTGCCGCAATGAGAAGAAACACACTTTGCCATCTTTGTAAGACCATTGTTTCTGTTGTGTTTAGGTTTGTTGTTTGTTAAGTTTGATATTATTATTGCTGTAATCGAGCGCAAAAGCAATGAGCTTGCTCTTGTTGATTTTGCCGAGATGCAGCCTATCTTATGCAAAGTTACAAATATTTATTGTAATTAACGAATTATCACCTAATATTTTTCCCATTATTCACCCACATTGCAACATTTTTCGAGCACAAGCACTCATTTATTTGTGGAAATTTGCTATCTTCGTGCAAAAATTCAACACACGCATGAGCAACACCGATATCAATTCCCTGCGAGGCCGCATAGCCTCTCTACTCGCCGGGCACCGCCTCCACGATGCCTTCTTCGAGCTGCACAATGCCATCTCCGACTTCGCCGCCTGGGAGCTTGCCGATGAGCTACAGACCATCGAGACGTCGTATAGATACCTCCTCCAGTATTTCATCGCCGGCTCGGCCGACGACAAGCGCGGCACGATTCGCGACCAAATCTCTGAGTCGCTGCTCACCCTCACCGACCGCCTCACGATTCACGCGCTGGGCAAGGCATCGGACGAGCAATATTTCCTCACCCGCCGCTTCACCCCGGCTTCGCTCGAGGCCTCCATCGCCACCTACCGAAAGCGCAAGGGCGACCTCGACCTCTTCGTGGAGGGCGGCAGCACCGATGCCAATGCCCTGCAAAGCCTCTCCATGGCCACCGAGAGTGCCGAAGCAACCATCTTCGACTATGTGTGGACGCGCTTCCCCCTGTCCTCGGCCGATGCCCGGCTGCTCGACGACTTACTTGCCGACCCCACACTGCCCTCCCACCTCAAGGTGCTCGTGGTGGCAGCCCTGCACCAGAGCCTCATGAAATTCTACCAGGAAAGTATCGTGGCAATGCTTCTTTCGCTCTACTCCTCGCCATGCGACGAGGTGGCCGTGGCTGCCCTATGCTGCGCACTCATAGCCATGCACAAGTATGACGGCCGCGTGGCCGCCTCTGAGAGAATCAGGAAAATCATTGACACCCTCAGTGAAACCGAAAGCTTCAAGCGTGATATTGCCTCAATCTACTTCCTCCTAACCCGCAGCCGCGACACCGAGCGCCTCTCAAAGCGCATGCACGATGAAATCCTCCCCGAAATAAAGCGCATAAGCCCCACTATTATCAATAAGTTCAAGGACTCGCAGTCGGTGCGCGACATCGCCGACCTCGAGGCCAATCCCGAGTGGCGCGACCTGCTTGAGTCGTCGGGTCTGCAGAAGAAAATCGAGGAGTTCAACGAAATTCAACTCTCGGGTGCCGATGTGTTCATGACCACATTCTCGCGCCTCAAGTCGTTTCCATTCTTCTCGCGCCTTGCCAACTGGTTTCTGCCCTTCCACACAGCCCACTCAGCAGTGCAGTCGTCGCTCGGAGCCGGCAACTCGGCCGTGAAAGACATGATTCTTGCTCTACCTTTCCTCTGCGACAGCGACAAGTATTCTTTCTGCCTCAGCATGGCTTCGGTGCCCGAGGCACAGAAGCGAATGATGAGCAGCCAGTTCTCACAGCAAAACGACATGCTCAAGGAAATGGGACGCAATATGCCAAAGAGCCGCGAAAAAACACACGAGGAAATCGCCAACCGCTTCATTCAGAACTTATTCCGTTTCTCAAAGCTCTACCGCCATCACAATGAGTTCTACGACCCTTTCAGCACCTCGCTCAATCTGCGCTCTGTTGCCCCAATAGCACCGATCCTCAACAATCCCGGCACACTTGGCATAATAGCCGACTATTTCATGAAAAATGAACACTATGAGGAGGCAATAGAGTGCTTCAACCGAATCTTAGAAATAGAGAGAGACGCTGTCGATTCCTCGTTCATTCAGAAACGTGGATTCTGCCACCAGTGCCTCAAGCACTATCGCGAAGCAATCGACGACTACCTGAGATTCGACCTATTCTCCCCCGACAACCTCTGGAACATCACCCACACCGCCGCCTGCTACCGCGCTTTGCGCCTCAACGACCACGCACTGGAGTGCTACCGCCGAGCCGAGTCCATCGCACCCGAGAATATGTCGGTGTGCCTCAACATTGGGCACTGCCTCCTCGACCTGGGAAAGACTGCCGAGGCCCTTAAAGCTTACTTCAAAGTGGATTATCTCGACTCCTCGAAGCACCGAGCACTGCGACCCATTGCCTGGTGCAATTTCCTGCTCGGGAACTTCGACCAGAGCCTCAAATACTATGAGAA
>CAMGFF010000105.1 GCA_946055125.1 uncultured Prevotellaceae bacterium
AGGGTGGCTTAAAGGATGGGGCTGAGGAGGCGCACGAGCGACTCCTTGTAGCGCTCTATGGCAGGGCGGTGACGCCACGCGGTGGGGTTGATGCGCGTGCAGTCGGTCAGGTCGCGCTCAAAGATTTCAGCCATGCGGGCATTGAAGTCGCGGCTGTAGATGAAGGCATTGCACTCAAAGTTGTGCTCGAAGCTGCGGAAGTCGAAGTTGGTGGAGCCCGTGCTGCTCATCTCATCGTCGACAATCACCGTCTTGGCGTGCAGCATTCCCTTGTCGTAGAGGTAAATTTTTATGCCTGCACGGAGGCACTCTCCCACATAGGAGTAGGAAGCCCGGCGCAGCATCACCGAGTCGCAGCGCCGAGGTATCATCACTCGCACGTCGACCTTGGCGAGGGCGGCGGCCTGCAGTGCCCTTAGCAGGCTCTCGGTGGGGAGGAAGTAGGGAGTCTGTATGTAGATACGCTTGCGGGCATTGGATATTGCCTTGAGAAACAAGAGGGCGATGTTGCTCCATGGGCGGTTGGGGCCGCTGGTGACGAGCTGAATTCCGGCGTCGTCGCTGTCGGCCACCTCACACTGCTGTGTGCGCTCCTCGAGGAGCTGCTCGGTGGTGAAATTCCAGTCGATGGCAAATGAATACTGCATTGCGCTCAGGGCCGGGCCGGTGATGCGCAGGTGAGTGTCGCGCCAGCAGCCGAAGCTCACGCCCTCGGTGTAGCGGTCGGCAATGTTCATGCCGCCAATGTAGCCCACCTCGCCATCGATCACGGTAATCTTGCGGTGGTTGCGCCAGTTGATGCGCGTGGCAAATTGCGGGAATGTGACACGCAAGAAGGGCTGCACCTCCACGCCGGCATCGCTCATCTCGCGAATGAAGCTTTTCTTCATGGGGCAGGAACCCACATGGTCATATATAACGCGCACCCTCACCCCCTGGCGTGCTTTGGCCACGAGGCAGTCCTTAATCTCGTGCCCGAGGCGGTCGTCCTCGAAGATGTAGTATTGCATGTGAATGTAGCTGTGGGCGCTCATGATGTCGCGCTTGAGCCGGTCGAACTTATCGCGGCCATCGGTGATAATCTCAATGTGGTTGCCGGGGAAGTAGGCGGCACCGGTGAGCGAGCGTGCCAGGCGTATCTGCTGGCGGCTGGCCTCGCTCAGCGGCAGACTGCGCTCATCGATGAGGCGAAAGTGCTCCACCTTGCGCAGCCGCAGCTTGTTCTTGCGCGTGATGAGGTGCTTGTTCTTGAGGTTACGGCCGAAGAAGGCATAGAGCACCATGCCCACCACCGGCAGGAAGAGCATAGCTGTGACCCAAGCCAGCGACTTCACCGGGTTGCGGTTCTCCGATATAACCACGGCGATGATGCTCAGCACAGTCACCAGGTAGGCGACTATGACGAGTGTGTAGGTCCACTCCGAGGCTGTGAGAAACGCAATCGTTAGGTTCATGGCTATGTGTATGCTAATATTAATTTGCTAAATTAGCAACATTTTCCTCAAATAGGCTCACTCCGATGGTAAAAAAATCTTAATATCGCACACTTGCAGTAGTTTTGCGCAGTTTATTGTCACTTTTGAGTGACGATATTGAGCAAATTGCAGTAATTTTGCAATCAATTTATCACAAACATTAGCAACAGCACTATCTATGAGAGTATTCTTATTTTTCGCCTTGGCCCTGCTGCCATTCCTCGCCGCACACGGCCAGGCCCTCGACTATATCAATGCCGAAGCCAACCACATTGCCCTCAACGGCGACAACTGGGAGCCACTGCGACGCTCTCTCGCAGCTATTGCCACCCAAAAGAGCCAAGTGAGATTCCTAATGATTGGCGACTCACACATACAGGCCGACTGGAGCGCCTCGTTGGTGCGCCGCCGCCTTCAAGACATCTTCGGCAATGCCGGCCGCGGCTGCATAGCGCCCCTGCGCCTTGCCGGCACCAACCAGCCTGTCGACTACCGCATCTCGGCCGACTCGGCAGCCCTCAGCGCCTCGCGCCTCCTCTCCAAGGAGTGGAATGCCGGCATGGGTGTGACGGGCGTGGCTGTAGCATTTGCCTCGCCCGAGCGCACACTCCACGTGGCCACCGATGCCGAGTGCGGAAGCTTCGGGCACATCACCCTGCTACACCAGCCCGGCCCGGGATATGCCACCGCCCTGATTGCCGACTCGCTACTGGTGGGCACTCCCATGGCTCCCTGGGCCACTCGCTACACACTGCCCACCGAGGTCGACTCTCTCTCGCTGCGCACCTCTTTCGACTCTCCTTTCTGGGGCGCATATCTGCAAAGCAGCTCGCCCGGGGTGGAATACAACGCCATTGGCAACAATGGAGCTTGCTACAGCAGCTATCTCAAGATACCCGATTTCGCCCTCCACACCAGCATCTTCTCCCCGAGCCTCATCATTCTCTCCTTGGGCACCAACGAGGCTTTCGGCACCGAGAGCGACAGCCGGATATACAGCAACATCGACTCGCTCGTGGCACAGCTTCGCGCCGCCAACCCCGGCGCAAAATTCCTCCTGACCACCCCAATGGAGTGCCACAAGAAGGCTTGGCGCACCACCAAGAGGCGTCGGCGTGGCCGCTCGCGCCGCACAATGTCGTTTGTAACCAACCGCCGCGTAGCCGAGGTGCGCAGCCTGATTATGCGCTACGGCCGCGAGCGAAACCTGCCAGTGTGGGACCTCTACACCGTGGCCGGCGGCGAGGGTGCGGCTGCCAAGTGGGTTGCCGACGGGCTAATGAACCCACGCGACCACGTGCACTGCCTCAGGAGCGGCTACGAGCTGCGCGGCGCACTACTCACCGATGCTCTGCTCGAGCAGCTCCTCCCCACACCATGACCGGTATCCGGTGTTTTAGAATTTTCACACATAATGTACCCTTCCCGCTTTGCTGAGATGCCGCCAAATTTATCGAAAATTTGTGCAAATCGAAAGCAAAACACCAAAAATTTATTTTTGAGTGCTTTGCTGAGATGCCGCCAAATTTATCGAAATTTTACGCAAAAAATGCGGTGGTGTGAATGATTATGTGTAATTTTGCACTCGGTAAATGATAAAGTAAGAAATTTGAATTTGCGAAACATATATATCACTCTATTTGCACTGCTGCTCTCGTTGCTCCTTGCCCATGGCGGGGCGGCTGCCGCCGGACAGGTGGCGGCCATTGCTGCCGACACGGCAGCGGCAATGCAGGGCGACTCTCTTGTGGCCACGGATTCGGTGATGTCCGACTCGCTTCCGGGCACCTCGCGGCCAACCCCCTCCGACACAGCCCGATTTGTACGCCACTTCGTCGACCTCGACAACTCGGTCAAGTTCACGGCCAAGGACTCCCTCGTGTTCTTCGGCAAGAACAACGCCAGCATGTTTGGCTCCAGTGAGGTGACCTACGGCGAAATCAACCTCAAGGCCATGGAAATACAGATGAACATGGACAACAGCGAGGTGAAAGCCTTTGGCCGCCCCGACAGCGTGGGCGACCTCGAGGGCACGCCGGTATTCAAGGACCAAAGCGGCGAATATGAGTCGAAGACCATGCGCTACAATTTCAAGAGCAAGAAGGGCTTCATCACCGATGTGGTAACGCAGCAAGGCGAGGGCTACCTCACCGGCGGAACCACCAAGAAGATGGAGAATGATGAATACTACATTCGCAACGGCCGCTACACCACCTGCGACGACCACGAGCACCCGCACTTCTACCTCCAGCTCACCAAGGGCAAGATGAAGGCCGGGAAAAACGTGGTGTCGGGACCGGCCTACATGGTGCTCGCCGACGTGCCGCTGCCGCTTGCCGTGCCTTTCGGCTTCTTCCCTTTCAGCAAGAAATACTCATCGGGTGTAATCTTCCCCACTTTTGGCGAAGACTACAACCGTGGCTTCTTCCTGCGCAATGGCGGGTACTACTTCGCAATCAACGACATGATAGACCTCGCACTCACAGGCGAAGTCTACACAAAAGGCTCCTGGGGCATGACGGCGCAGTCGAACTACGTGCGCCGATACAAATTCTCGGGAAACTTCAACCTAAGCTACCTCGTGACAATCAATGGCGACAAGGGGGCTGCCGACTACTCCAAGCAGACCAACTTCCGCATCGCATGGTCGCACTCCCAGGACTCGAAAGCCAACCCCAACATGTCGCTCTCGGCAAGCGTGAACTTCACCACCAGCGGATACACCCGCAACGACCTCAACAGCTACTACAGCAACGACTTCACCGAGAACACCAAGAGCAGCACGGTGAACATGACCTACAAATTCCCTAACTCGAAGTGGAGTCTCTCGACCACCGCCAACGTGTCGCAACGAACGGCCGACTCCACCCTCACCGTGTCGTTCCCCAACCTGACGCTCACTATGTCGCAGACGGCCCCTTTCAAGCGCAAGCGTGCCGTGGGCGACGAGAAGTGGTATGAGAAAATCAAGCTCTCCTATTCGGGACAGTTCCAGAACTCCCTCACCTCCAAGCAGGATGTGTTCTTCAAGAAAAGCCTCATCAAAGACTGGCGAAACGGCATGAAGCACTCGGTGCCCGTGTCGGCCACTTTTAATCTGCTGAAGTACCTCAACATCACACCGAGCGTCACGCTCAACGACCGCATGTACACCAGCAAAATACGCCAGCAGTGGGATCCACAGGCCTCGGCAGTGGTGCGCGACACCACCTACAGCTTCTACAACGTGTTTGACTTCAACGCCGCCGTTTCGCTCGACACCAAAATCTATGGCTTCTTCAAGCCCTGGAAAATATTCGGCGACAAGGTGCAGATGATTCGCCACGTGATGACCCCGACGGTGTCGTTCTCGGCCTCGCCCGACTTCAGCTCGCCCTTCTGGGGCTACTATGGCACCTACGCCTACTCCGACGCACGCACCGGCCAGGTGCGCAACGTGAAATACAACTATTTCTCCCACGGCCTCTTCGGCAGCGTGGGGCAAGGCAAAACCGGCTCTCTCAACTTCTCCATCGCCAACAACGTGGAAATGAAGGTGAAGAGCGACAACGACTCCACCGGCGTGAAAAAGGTGTCGCTGATTGAGAATTTCACCGTGAGCCAGTCGTACAACTTCGCCGCCGACTCCATGCGCTGGAGCAACATCAACACCTCTCTCTCGCTCCGACTCATGAAGAACTTCAACCTCAACCTCTCGGCCACCTGGGACGTCTACACCTACCAGCTTAGCCCCTCAGGCTCGCCCGTGCGCGTGAACCGCACCCGCCTCCAGGCCGGAAAGGGCCTCGCCAAGCTCTCAAGCACCGGCACGTCGTTCTCCTACACCTTCAACAACGCCACCTTCAAGCGCAAGGACAAGAAGAACGACAACAACGACAAAAAGCAGAAAAAGAATGACGACTCAGCACGCTACGACAACTCCAAGCCCGATGATGACAACTCGGACGACTCGGACAGCAAATCGTCGGACATCGCCCTCAATGAGGACGGCTATGCGAAATGGGACTTCCCTTGGAGCCTCTCGGTGAACTACTCGGTGAACTATGGCTATGGTCAATTCGACAAGAAAAAGCTGGAATACAAGGGCAAATTCACACAAAACCTCAGCTTCTCGGGCAACGTGAAGCCTACCAAAAACTGGGCATTCAACTTCTCGGCAAGCTACAACTTCGACCTCAAGAAGATTGCCTACATGAATTGCTCAGTGTCGCGCGACTTGCACTGCTTCACCATGAGCGCGAGCTTCGTGCCTCTGGGCCCCTACAAGTCGTATGCGTTCCACATCGCCGTGAAGTCGTCGCTGCTGAGCGACCTCAAGTATGACAAGCGCAGCTCCACTTCCAATGGGGTGACGTGGTACTGAGTTTTTAGTTAGGAGTTAGGAGTTTTTTAGATATTAGATATTAGATTGGGAAAGTTATGAAATTCATCGACAATGTGAGGGACCGGTTTTCCCTCCGGAACTACGACCAGCGCCAGCCTGAGCGTGAGAAAATCGAGTATGTGCTTGAATGTGCACGTCTGGCTCCTTCGGCTGTCAACCGCCAGCCGTGGCAGCTGATTATTGCCCAGAGTGCTGAAGCCCGCGAGAAGCTCTTCGCCTGCTATACGCGTGAATGGTTCCGCACCGCGCCTGTGATTATCGCCGTGTGCGTGAATAATGACGAGGCCTGGACTCGCCCCAGCGATGGCAAGAATCACGCCGACATCGATGGCTCAATCATCGCTCAGCAAATTTGCCTCGCGGCTACCGACGCCGGCCTCGGCACCTGCTGGGTGTGCAACTTCGACTATGATGCCACCTGCCGCGCTCTCGACCTGCCCGACAACGTGCACCCCGTGGTGCTTATCCCTATTGGCTACCCCGCCAAGGATGTCGCTACCCCCACAAAGTCGCGCAAAGCCCTCTCTCAAATCGTGGAGTGGCGCTAATCGCCCACACGGCACGAAATCCTATAAGAATAGCCCTGTTATTCCCAATAGTTGGGACCAACAGGGCTATTCTTGTTATCCGGGGGAAGTGCCGAAAGATGCCTATTTGCGACCCTGAAGGTCGTCGTTCTCAATCGTCTTGGCTGTCTTCTTCACCTGTGCCTTGAGGGAGCCGAAGCGGTAGGAGATGGAGAGGTAGAAGTTGCGCGTGTGCTGCCAGCTGTTGGAGTAGCCAAGTACGTCGCCCTTCACGGTCTGCGTCTTGGCGATGTCGTAGTTTCCGGAGAATGGGTTGTTGGCCTGGAGGCGCACTGTGAGGCGGTCTTCCTTCAGGAAAGAGCGCTGGAGGGAGAAGCCATAGAAGTAACGGGCCGGATAGCGAGTGTAAACGTCGCTGAAGCCCCAGTCCATGCGGTTGAAGTAGGCCGAGAAGCGCAATTTCCAGGGGAGCTGCTGATTAAGGTTGCCAAACATCGCAAAGCACCACTTGTCGTTGGTGAGGTTGAGCTGGTCGTTGCGATAGCGCACGTTTCCGAGGTCGGCATTTATCATGAGTTGAGTAGAGGGCGTTACGGTCCACTGGGCATAGGCGTGCAGTGAGGAGCGGCGAAATTTGCCCACGTTTTGGTAGGAGTAATACACCACATCGTCTTTTGAGGTGACAACCGACTGTATAAGCCCATTTGAGAAACGGTGGTTGAGTGCAATGTTGAGCACCAGCCGGGGCTTGATGAAAGTGTAGTCGAGAGAGAGGGAGTGGCTTCGTGCGCTTTTCAGGTTGGGGTTTCCTTGCTTCACATTGTAGGCATCGCCAATTATGGCGGGATTAAGATAGGCAATGCCCGGGCGAGCTATGCGCGAGGCATAGTTGAGCTTGAGCGTGTTGGCGTCGTTGATTTTGTAGCTGGCGCTGAGTGTAGGCACCACGTCGTTGAGGGTGCTGTGGAATGAGGGCTGTGAGCCGTCGGGATAGGAAGCCCCCATGCGGGCCAGCTCATAACGCAAACCGGCA
>CAMGFF010000106.1 GCA_946055125.1 uncultured Prevotellaceae bacterium
AAGCCACGATACGATAAAACAATTATCTCATTTTATAGAATTTTTGCTCCATTTTGCCTGTGGTACATTTTTGTAATCCACTGGCAATCACCACATTGTGCAGTATGGGATAATTCTTGCAGTGATTTGGCACTATTTTAGGCAGCATCACCGCAAATTAAGGCCTCTCAGCTCCCGAAAACGGAAGCTGCACGAGCCACTGAAGGCACGCGCAACTTCACTATTGAGCATACTACTTAACTGTCGTTTTGCGAGCAAGGCAATTACTGCTGCGCAGCATAGTCCTTGGGCAGCATTCCATATTGCTTCTGGAAACACTTCGAGAAATAGGACGGCGAGCTGAAGCCCACCATGTAGCAAATCTCAGTTACCGACTCTTTGCCCTCCTTGAGCAGCTCGGCGGCCTTCTTGAGGCGCACGATGCGAATGTAGTCGTTGGGCGAGAGGTCGAGTATTCCCTTTATCTTGCGGTAGAAGCTTGAGCGGCTCATGTTCATGATGCCTATCACGCTGTCCATGTTGAACTCACTGTCGTGGTAGTTCTCCATTATTATCTCATTGAGGCGGCGCAGGAAGTCCTCATCCACCTTCGAGAGCCCATTGGAGGTGCTGTCGGTGGGAAGGATGGCCTGCTGGCTGAAGAGCTCGTGGAGCCTCTTGCGGGAGCGCAGCAGAGACTCCATCACCGCCAGCAGGTAGTCGATGGTGAACGGCTTCTCAATGTAGGCGTCGGCGCCGGTCTCCAGTCCCTCAATCTTGTCCTTCTCGGCGGTCTTGGCGGTGAGCAGAATCAAGGGGAGGTGGCTGTAGCTGATGTCGGTCTTGAGGCGGCGGCACAGCTCGAAGCCGTCCATCTCGGGCATCATCACATCGCTCACTATCACATTCACAATGTTCTGCTCGAGCACCCTGAGAGCCTCCACGCCATTGGTGGCACGCACCACCTTGTAGTGGCTGGCTATGAGCTGCCGCTCCACGAATGTGAGCATCTCCTCATTGTCCTCCACCACGAGCACGCAGGTGCCCGGGTCGCCCTTCTGCAATATCTGCTCTATGGTGCTGCCTGTGGCATCGGGCTTTTCCACCGTGTCGGGCTTGGCATCGGCGGGCAGCCGCAGCTCAAAGATATTCTCGGTGTCGCTTTCCACTATGCGCAGCGTGCCATTGTGGAGCTGCGCAAGCCCCAGGGCATAAGGGAGGCCAATGCCCGCGCCGGCCTTGCTGCCGCGCTTGTCGAGGCGCGCGAATGCCATGAACACCTCGGCGCGCTTGTCGGGAGGAATCACATCGCCATCGTTGCTCACCACCACGCTGAATGTGCCGTCGGCCGGGTTGTCGCGCAGCAGCACATGGATGTAGCTCTCGCCATACTTGGTGGCATTGGTGAAGAGGTTGCTTATTATCTTGGTCACGGCCTCCTTGTCGACCACGGCATAGTAGTCCTCCTTGGGCACCTCCACGGTGAGGCGCATGCTGCGCGAGTCGATGGTGGGCTGGAAGCGGCAATACACGCTCTCAAGAATGTGTGTGATGTTGCACCGCTCCTTGGTAATCTGGAATTTCTTGCTCTCGATGCGGCGGAAGTCGAGGAGCTGATTGGCGAGGAAGAGCAAGCGGTCGACGTTGAGGTTCATGATGTCGAGGTTCTCACGCACCGGGCCGCCGGCATCCTTGAGGCTCTTCATCACGCTCTCGAGCGGCGCCTTGATGAGCGAGAGCGGAGTGCGTATCTCATGGGCCACATTGGTGAAAAACTCAAATTTCGCGTCGTACACCTCACGCTCCTTCTCGCGCGTGAAGCGGTCGATGTGCTCCTGCGTCTTGCGCTGGTTGCGGCGGCGGTAGATGAGAGCCGCACAGTAGATTATCGCTATGAAGATGAGCAGGTAGAGTGCCCGTGCCCAGATGGTGAGGTAGAATGGCGGGTGCACCACGATGCGCAGCCGCGTGACCGGGCCATCGGTTTCCTCATTGTCGTTGTAGGCCACGAGCTCCAGGGTGTAGTCGCCGCCGGGCAGGTTCTGGTAGGTGATGCGGCTGTAGCCGGCCGGCTGGTACGACCACTCGCTCTCCATGCCCACGAGCCTGTACTTGATGCAGTGCTTGGCGGGAGAGGTGTAGCTGAGCGACACCACATTCACCGCCACCGTGTTCTGGTCGTGGTCGAGGTCGATGCGGTCGGTGAGAGTGATGCTCCGGCTAAGCGGCGAGCCTGGTGCTCCTGGCTCGGCGTGCTCATTGAATATCCACAAATCCACTATCGAGGGTGCCGGGAGCTTTGCCTCGGACTTGAAGTCCATGGGATTGAAGCGCACGAAGCCCTCCACGCAGCCAAAGTAGATATTGCCCTGCTTGTCGCGGTAGCCCGAGCTGTAGTTGAACTGGTTGGTGAGCAGCCCGTCGCTCTCGGCATAGCGGTTCACCACCTGCCCATCGGGGCTGAGGCTGTAGAGTCCGTTGTTGGTGGTTATCCAGTAGGTGCCCCGGGTATCCTCTATCATGCGGTAGGTGACCTGCCGGGGAAAGCGCTCGCCGTGGAGCGTGGGGCTGAATGTGTTGCTGCGGGCATCGTAGCTGCACAGGCCGTTCTGCGTGAGCACCCACACGGTGTGGTGGCTGTCTTCATATATCGAGTAGACATGGTCGCTGGGCAGGCTCAGCTCATCGGTGGCCTGGTGTGTGTATTTGCGCCACTTGCTGCGCTTCACGTCGGCCACATAGAGGCCGCAGCTGTATGTGCCCACCCACAGGTTACCCGAGGTGTCCTCCATGATGTCGTAGACGAACACCCCCTCGAGCTCGGGCTCGCTCACGAAGCGGCCGGTGCTGCGGTCGAAGCGCTGAAGGCCCGACATGGTGCCTATGTAGAGCTCACCCGACCATGTGGTGTAGACCTTGAAGATGAAATTGCTGTTGATGCCCGAGTTGCCTCGCGGCATGTATTCGCGCAGCAGCCGCCCGGTGGCGGCGTCGAGCACCTTCAGCCCCTGCGCGAAAGTGCCCACCCATATCTCGTCGCCCACGGCACAAAGCCCATGCACATTGCTGAAGCCACGGCTGGCGGCAATGTGCTCGGCACGCCCGGTGGCGGGGTCGAAGCGGTTAAGCCCCTTGTCCTCCGTGCCTATCCACAGCTTGCCATATTTGTCCTCACAGAACTCCCTCACACGCTGCCCGGTGATGCAGCCCGGTTCATTATCCTCACAGAACTTGTCGAAGTTCACGGTGTAGTTGGGCAGATAGTCGATGCCGCCAAAGTAGCTGCCGAGCCATATTCCCCCCTCGCGGTCTTTGGCGATGGAATAGATGGCATTGTCGGAGATTGAGTAGCGGCCAAAGGCATTGTGCTGCAAGTGGCTGTAGCTGTGGGTGTTCATGTTATAAACATACACGCCCGCCTCGCCGCATATCCACATCTCGGCATCATTCACCAGCAGGAAGTCGCGCACCAGGGGAATGTCGCCAAGCACGCGCAGCACCTTCTTCGTGGAGGGATTCACCGCCACAAGGCCCAGCGTTTCCACGCCTAAGTAGAGCGTGCCTCGGCTCATCTTCATCTTGGTGATTACATTGTGGCCAATGGGGTCGTTGCCCTGGTCGTCGGTAAAGCGGTGAAAGGTCTTCAGGTCGTTGTCGGAGTACCACAGCCCTCCGCCAAAGGAGCAGAGCCACACCCTCCCCGACTTGTCGAACACGATGGAATTGAACGACACCGTGCGCGTGGCCTCATCTACCGGAATATTGTAGTAGCGCAGCTCGCGCGTGGCCTTATTGTAGCCGAAAATGCCCTGCCGGCCCACCAGAAGCCATATCACGCCCTTGGAGTCCTCCACGATGTCGGTCACCGAGCCTTTTATAGCAATCTTGTCCTTGGTGAGGGCATTGAGCGGGGTCACCCGCTCGGTCTCGGGGTCGTAGTAGCCCACTCCGCTGTCGCTGCCTATCCATATCAGCCCATCGCGGTCCTCACACAGGTTGGTGATGTAGCTGAAGTCGAAGTCGCTGCCATTGCCATTCTGGAATCGCTTGAAATTCACCCCATCGTAGCGGTTGAGCCCATCCTTGGTGCCAAACCACATAAAGCCGTTGCGGTCCTGAATGATGCACCGCACATTGTTCTCGCTGAGCCCGTCGGATATGCTCAGATGCCTGAAATAGGTGTGCCGGCTCTCCACAGCATAGGCTGCCGCTGCTGCGAGCAGGAGCAGCAGCACTGCTCCCACCCTCAGCCTCAGCGACTGAGACCTCAATTCTCGATTCACAAAAAAGAATGATTTATTGATATTTACTAACTGTTTCTTTGTAGGTTTTCTATGGTGAAAATCCCCCTGCTAATAAGCTATTTCCTGCTCAATGGTGGTGGGGCCCTCCACGGTGAGGCGGCCGGTTTCGTCGATCACCACCTTGTTCATGAGCACCACGCGCTCGCCGGGATTGCTCGAGAGGCGGCCGTGATACACGCAGTAGAGCTCGCCGCCGGGCATGGTGAGCACCATGTTGTGGCCGGTGCCCATCACTATGCCTCCCTTGGAGACGTTCTCCTGGAGCACGGGGTTGTTGTCGGCCTTGGTGAAGGGGCCAAGAGGCTCGCTGCTTGTGGCGTAGCCCACCGCATAGTGAGCGCCCTGATAGCAGTTGGCGCTATACATAATATAGAACTTGTCGCCATGCTTGAAGATGTAGGAGCCTTCGGTCCAGCGGCGGCCCACCTCCTTGTGTGTCACCGAGCGGCTCTCCCACTCGGCCTGGCGGTCGCTGAGCTTGGTGGGCGGGGCAAGCAGCAGTACCGGCTCGCCAATCACCCCCGAGAAATCGGGCTTCATCTCCACACCATACACCCAGCTCTCCTCAATGCTCTCATAGTCGCCCGCCTCACGAGCCTTGTCGGCTATCTCGCTCTCCACAGGGTGCTTGTAGCAGCAGCGCGAGAAGTAGAGATAGGTGCGGCCGGTGGCGTCGTCGAAATACACATTGGCATCAATCACCGGATAGGGAGGATTGAAGATGGGACGGTCGTAGAGGTCGGTGAAGGGGCCGCCTGCCGAGTCGGCCACAGCCACGCCGAGCTTGAAGTTCTCGCCCTCATTGGTGGGATTCTCGCGGTAGTTGGCGCTATAGAACATATAGAACTTGCCATTGCGCTCATACACCTCGGGGGCCCAGAAGCAATCCACATTCCACTGGCCGGGCTGCCCGCCTTTATACACCTGGCCGCAGCTCTCCCAGCGCTTGAGGTCGGTTGAGACAAAAGCCTCAAAGCCATCGGCAAGCGAGGTGCCATACATATAATAGCGGCCATCGCTGGCATGGAGCAGGAATGGGTCGCCAAACTTGAGAGGAAGAGGATTAGTTATGGTAGTGACCTTGGCGGCCTCTGCTCCGCCATTGCCCTTGCACGAAGTGGCAAGGAGGGCACCCGCGAGGGCTGTTGCCACAGCAACGATGTAGTTCAGTTTCATGTGTCTTATTGAGTTTTGAGTTTTTATTTTTTGGTTTATGAATTTTTTTGGTTATATCAGCTGAGTTTCAACTACCGCAAAATTATCAAAATCCTCCCACACAGTATAGAATTTTTGTACCATAATCCACAAAAATCCTCCCAATCGCCTCAAAACAGCACAAAAAAAGGAGCGAGGCAGCCCGGCATAGGCCGGCCGGGCTTGCCCACTCTTGTATTTTTTCTTGAAGAACACGCTTTTTTGTGATTAGCGGCGCTCTTTGATGAAAGCCACGGCGGCGGCTCCCACAATCAGGAAGATGCCGGCGAGCACAAGCATATCCACCTCGGGGGCTATGCCGCCCTCGGGGGTGAGCGCCTTGAGGATGGGACCGCCCAGCACTGCGGCCACAATCTGCGGTAGGCAGATGGTGCAGTTGAAAAGTCCCAGCAGTGTGCCCATCTTGGGGTGTCCCTGCAGGGCATTGGTGAAGAGGGTGAACGGCAGGGCAAGCATGCCGGCCCACGCCGCGCCCACAAGCAGGAAGCTGCCCCACAGCATATAGGGGTCGTGCACCCAGAATATAGAGATGAATCCCACGCCACCCGTGATGAGGCTCACCACATAGGCGAGCTTGTAGCTCTTGAATTGAGGTATCACCATTGCCCAGAGTATCGAGCCCACGGCCTGCACGGCAAACACCACGCCCACCCAGTTGGCGGCGGCCTGGTAGCCCTCGCTTGTCACGTCGGTGGTGCCCCAGCACTGCGCGGCGATGGCTCCGGGAGTGTAGGTCCACATATACATGAACGCGGCCCAGCAGAAAAATTGCACGAGGCCAATGGATATGAACGTGTAGGGGATACTCACCTTCTTGGCCGGCTTCTCAGCCACCTTGCTGTCGGCTGCCGGCTCCTCCTCAGCGCTGAATTGCTTCATCTCCTCGGGCGAATACTCCTTCACGTTCACAGTGGTGTAGATCTCGCACAAGGTGAGGATAGCCGCGCCGATGTAGAATGAATAAATCACCGAGTTGGGGATCACCCCCTCGGGAGCCACATTCTGCACGCCAAAGAAAGTGAAGATATAGGGGAAGAGGTAGCCCACCAGCGAGCCGGCGTTGCAGAGAAACGACTGGATGCTGTAGGCCAGGCCCTTCTGCTTCACGTTCACCATGTCGCCCACCATCATCTTGAAGGGCTGCATGGCAATGTTGATTGAAGTGTCGAGAAACATGAGCGACATCAAGCCGAAGAGCATAGTGCCCGTGAGTCCCCACATCACCACCTGCGTGGTGAGGCCCAGCGAGCCGGCATTGGGCAGCATGAGCATCACGGCCACAGCCACAATGGCGCCCACAAAGAGATAAGGGATGCGGCGGCCAAAGCGGCACCAGGTCTTGTCGGAGAGCAGTCCGATGATAGGCTGCACAATCATTCCCATGAGCGGGGGAAGAATCCAGAAGAACGACAGCTGGTGCGGGTCGGCACCAAGCGTTGCGAATATTCGGCTGATATTCGCACTTTGTAAAGCATAGGCAATTTGAACGCCGAAGAATCCGAAACTAAGATTCCATAGTTTCCAGAAGCTCAAGTCAGGTTTTGTTCTCATGTAGTATACAAAAAAAAGTTGTTGTTTATGTTACTTATTTCGATAGGTTAAACAGCTAAGAATCAAAGGTGGGGGAACAATGTGACCCGGCTACACCTTATCTTGCAAAACAGTGAATCAACGGCCCCGGCAAAGCGATAAATGCGATTATCGCACCGGCAAAAACATTTCATCGCGCAAAAATAGTAAAAATTTGTGCAAATCGAAAGCAAAGTGCCAAAAATTTATTTTTGGGCACTCTGCTGAGATGCCTGCTGAGATGCCGCCAAATCCGCGCAAATCGAGTGTCGGCATTTCTAAAAGATA
>CAMGFF010000107.1 GCA_946055125.1 uncultured Prevotellaceae bacterium
ACGCTTGTGCAAAATTATGCAAAAAAGCCGACATACACAAGCGTTTATCAATAATCTAATCAAGAAAGTGCTATTTTGTAAAATATTTGAAAAAGCACAAGGCGTTTCTCGTCATTTGGCGCAAAAAAAGGAGAAAAGGCCGGGATATGCGCAAAAATTCGTAACTTTGGGGGAGAAAAAGCAAAAACAGATATGGAGAAAGCGAAAAAAGGAGGATTTACCGGGCTGAGGCCAGTGCACTTTGTGCTGCCGGTGCTGATAGGCGCGGGGGTGGTGGCGTGGATGTTTGCCGACGAGTTTGGCAGCTTCAGCCTCTCGGCAATTCCGCTCACGGGCCGCACGCTGGTGAGCCTTGTGGTGGTTCTTGCCATGGTTGCGCTGCGCGAGGTGGGAATGACGTGGCGCTACCGGGCCATCACCGATGGCGACCTCTCGTGGGGCAAGGCGCTGAAGGTGTGCCTCATGTGCGAGTTCACCTCGGCCGTGACGCCGAGCGCGGTGGGCGGAAGCAGCGTTGCGATGGTGTTCATGAGCATGCAGGGCATCAACTTTGGGCGGGCCACCACGCTCATGATGGTCACGCTCTTCCTCGATGAGCTGTTCTTCGTGCTGACATGCCCGGTGGTTGTGGCCCTCACGCCGCTTGGCAGCCTCTTTGGCAGCGCACTGAGCTCACAGTTCTCGGTGGGTATTCAGTGGGTGTTCTGGGGAGTATATTCGGTGATAGCGCTGTGGACCGCAGTTCTCTTTGTGGGCATAATGATAAAGCCCATGCTGATAAAGCGGCTGCTTGTGGGCATCTTCGCTCTGCCGCTGCTCAGGCGGTGGAAGGCGCAGGTGGGGCAGATGACCGACAACATGGTGGCAGCCTCGCGCGACCTGCGGCACCGCACCCCGGGCTGGTGGCTTCGGGCAGCGGCCGGCACGGCGCTGCTGTGGGTGCCGCGCTATGTGCTGGTGTGCGCACTCTTCTGGGGATTGCTGCCGGGCAGCGACCTGTGGCTGGTGTTTGCGCGGCAGGCAGTGGTGTGGCTGGTGCTCATGGTGTGCCCCACGCCGGGCGGCAGCGGGCTGGGGGAGTGGCTCTTCACGCAATACTATGCCGACATGATACCCACCGCCACCCTCGCCATGGTGATAATGCTCGTGTGGCGCATAGTGAGCTACTATGCCTACCTTGTGGCCGGCCTGGCGCTCGTGCCCATGTGGCTCGGCAAGAAAAAGCAGTGAAAAATATTCCAATTCAGCAGGAATTTGTGTGAAAAATATTAGTATCTTTGCAAAGATAAAAACATAATACCGATTGATTATGGCACTCGAATTGATAATTTTGCTGTCGCTGCTGGCGGCGACGGTGGTGCTTGTGGTTGTAATATGGTTCTTTGGCGAGGCCGTGAGCAAGAACGGCCCAATGAGCGAAATGGCATTGCAGAAGGAACAGGACCTTGACGAGGGATACATAGGCGTGCCCACCGACGTGGAGCAATACCTTGGCCGGCATGGAAAGGCCCTCACCGTGCTGCGCCCGGCGGGGAAGATTGAAGTGGGCGGCGCGATACTTGACGCGGTGTCGGTGCACGACTTCATCGAGGCCGGCGAGGCCGTTGTGGTTACGAAATATGAGAACACCCAGCTCTATGTGATGCGTGCCGGCAACCGGTAAGGCAAGTTTTTATTACAGAATATATGTTTATTTATTATTGATGCGGCAGCATGCTGCAAATAACAGGAATGGAAATTGACTACACACAGCAACCCCCCATCAGCGACTTTGGCTCGATGCGGCTCGATGTGCCCGAGCCAACAGTGCTGCCCAATGGCGTGAAGATATATGTGATCGACGGCGGTGCTCACGAGGTGAACCGCGTGGAGGTGGCATTTGGCGGCGGCACATTTGATGAGGACAAGCCCATGGTGGCCACGCTGGTGGCGGCGATGACGGTGCACGGCAGCGAGCGTCACAGCTCGCAGGAGGTGGCCGAGACGCTCGACTACTGCGGCTCGTGGTTTGGCTCGCGGTGCCTCGACCACCACACGGTGATAACGCTTCACTCGCTCAACCGCTGCCTTGGCACGGTGCTTCCCATGATAGCCGACGCGGTGATGCATCCGGCATTCCCCGAGAGTGAGTTCCAGCTCGTGATAGCAAAGATGCGCAGCGCCTACCAGACGGCACGCAGCAAGGTGAAATACATATCGAATGTGCACGCGCAGCGGCTCTTCTTCGGCGAGGAGCACCCACTGGCACGCGATGTGCACGACGCGCACTTCGACGACATCACCACCGCCGACCTGCGCCGCTTCCACAGCCGCTACTACCGGCCGCAGAACTGCACCATAGTGCTTGCCGGCCGCATCGACGATGCCGTGCTGCGCCTCGTGACCGACATTTTCGGCAACATTCCACGCGGCGGCGACGTGCCGGCGCCGCGCACCCACGCCACCGAGCGCAGCGCCACGCGCTATGCCACCGTGCATCACCCCGGGGCAGTGCAGGCAGGCATCACCATGCTCATGCCGGCGCCGGGCCGCAGCCATGCCGACTACATAAAACTTCGCGTGCTGGTGATGGCCTTGGGCGGCTACTTCGGCAGCCGGCTCATGAGCAACGTGCGCGAGGACAAGGGCTACACCTATGGCATAACCGCCAGCTTGCTGGGCCGTGCCACCGGGGCCAACATATCGATAGCCACCGAGTGCGACAATGCCTATGTGGAACCTCTCATAGCCGAGGTGCGCAGCGAGATAGAGCGGCTCGGGCGCGAGCCGATACCTGAGGACGAGCTGGGCATGGTGAAGCAATACATAATGAGTGACCTCGCAAAGACGCTCGACACCCCATTCTCCATAGCCGGCTATGTGGACTCCACGCTCTTTTTCGGCGTGGACCGCGACTACCTCAACCGCCAGGTGCGGGAGATAGCCGCCGTAACCCCCGGGGAGCTGATGCTGCTTGCACGCAAGTATCTGCACGCCGACGACGCTACAATAGTGGTGGCCGGCGACGAAGCAGCAACCGCCTCATAGCGCACCAAGCTTTTTTCTCGATTGAAATTGCTATTTTTAAGTGGATTTTGTTGCAAGAATAGCAAATTTTTACGAAATTTGCAGCAACAACCAAAAAAGGCTTAAACACATATATTAATTAATATAGACTTATGACAAAAAAGAGCGCATTACAGAAAGCTCGCGCTGCTTACCAGCCCAAGTTGCCCTCAGCACTTTGGGGAGCAGTGAAAGCTGTAGAAGGCGAGCCCACCCAGTCGGTTGCCGACCAGGAAGAGATTAAGAAATTGTTCCCCAACACTTACGGACTTCCCGAGCTCACATTTGAGAAATCGGCCAAGACGGGCAAGGCACTCCCCATCAACGTGGGCGTGATTCTCTCGGGCGGCCAGGCTCCCGGCGGACACAATGTGATAAGCGGACTCTTCGATGGCGTGAAGGCCATCAACAAGGACAGCCGCCTCTTCGGCTTCCTGATGGGTCCCGGTGGCCTCGTTGACCACAACTATATGGAGCTCACAGCCGAGATTATCGACCAGTATCGCAACACTGGAGGCTTCGACATCATCGGCTCGGGCCGCACCAAGCTCGAGGAGCCTGAGCAGTTTGAGAAAGGACTTGAGATTCTCAAGGAGCTCAACATCAAGGCACTCGTGATTATCGGAGGCGACGACTCCAACACCAACGCCTGCGTGCTCGCCGAGTACTACAAGGCAAAGAATGCCGGCGTGCAGGTGATAGGCTGCCCCAAGACCATCGACGGCGACCTGAAGAACGGCCTCATCGAGACCTCATTCGGCTTCGACACCGCCACTAAGGTTTACTCGGAGGTAATCGGCAACATTCAGCGCGACTGCAACTCGGCAAAGAAATACTGGCACTTCATCAAGCTGATGGGCCGCTCGGCATCGCACATCGCACTTGAGTGCGCATTGCAGACTCAGCCCAACTACTGCGTAATCTCGGAGGAGGTAGAGGCAAAGAAGCTGACGCTCAACGACATCGTGGCCGACATCGCCGCCGTGGTGGCCAAGCGTGCCGCCAATGGCAACAACTTCGGCACCGTGCTCATTCCCGAGGGACTCATTGAGTTTATCCCCGCAATGAAGGCTCTTATCGCCGAGCTCAACGACCTGCTCGCACGCAGCCCCGAATTTGCCACACTCGACGCCGAGGCACAGCGTGCCTACGTCATCGCCAACCTCTCGGCCGAGAACGCAGCCACATTTGAGAGCCTGCCCGTAGGCGTAGCCCGCCAGCTCTCACTCGACCGCGACCCGCACGGCAACGTACAGGTTTCGCTCATCGAGACCGAGAAGCTCCTCAGCGAGATGGTAGGCAAGAAGCTCAAGGCCATGAAGGAGGCCGGCGAGTATGTGGGCAAGTTCTCAGCACTACACCACTTCTTCGGCTATGAGGGACGCTGCGCCGACCCATCGAACTTCGACGCCGACTACTGCTATGCCCTTGGCTACAATGCAGCCCAGCTCATCAACTGCGGAGCCACAGGCTACATGTCGTCGATTCGCAACCTCACCAAGCCCTCAGTGCAGTGGATTGCCGGTGGTATTCCAATCACCATGATGATGAATATGGAGCGCCGCAACGGCAAGATGAAGCCCGTGATTCAAAAGGCTCTCGTGGACCTCAATGGAGCACCGTTCCAGAAGTTTGCACAGCACCGTGCCGAGTGGGCCGAGAACACTTGCTACGTATATCCCGGTCCTATACAGTACTTTGGCCCGGCCGAGGTATGCGACCAGCCCTCGCGCACGCTCTACTACGAGCAGGGCGGAAAGTAACCGACCGACACAGTATCGCGAAGCCCACAGGGTGGCAACCCGGCGGGCCGGAAACCAGATACATTTTTTTACCTAACTCACAGCTTGCATCCCTGCACCGCGTCACAGCGGCGCAGGGATTTTTTTACGGCATATTCTTTGAATAGTCGCGCTATTGTTGTAACTTTGAAGTCGCAAAAAAAATTTAGAACAACTATATGCAACCATTCGTACACCTACACGTGCACTCGCAATACTCCGTGCTCGACGGGCAGGCATCGGTGAAAGCCCTCGTGGATAAGGCCATAGCCGACGGGATGCCCGGCATAGCGCTCACCGACCACGGCAACATGTTTGGCATAAAGGAGCTGCACGACTACTGCAATAAGAAGAACGGCGACTACAATGGCGCCATAAAGACACTGAAGAAACAGCTCGAAGGCCTCGATGCAGCCGACCCCGAAAGCCGGGCGAAAATCGAGGAGATAAAGGCCGAGATAAAGGCCACCGAGGCAAAGCGCTTCAAGCCCATCTTCGGCTGCGAGATGTATGTGGCCGAGAAGTCGCTCTATGAGCGCACGTCGAAGCACGACACCGGCCGCCACCTGGTGGTGCTCGCGAAGAACCCCACCGGCTACCACAACCTTATCAAGATAGTGTCGAAGGCGTGGACCGACGGCTTCTACTCCCACCCGCGCACCGACAAGGAGAGCCTCAAGGCGCATCACGAGGGCCTCATGGTGTGCTCGGCGTGCCTTGGCGGCGAGATACCGCGGCTCATCATCAATGGGCAAATCGACGAGGCAAGGGAGCAGGTGCGGTGGTTCAAGGAGGTGTTTGGCGACGACTACTACCTTGAGCTCCAGCGCCACAAGGCCACTGTGCCCAATGCCAACCACGACACCTACCTGCTGCAGCAGCAGGTGAATGAGGTGCTGGTGCAGTTTAGCCGCGAGCTTGGTGTGAAGCTCGTGTGCACCAACGATGTGCACTTTGTGAACGAGGACGACGCCGAGGCTCACGACCGCCTCATCTGCGTGTCGACCGGCAAGAAGCTCACCGACCCGCGCATGCTCTACTCCAAGCAGGAGTGGATGAAGACGCAGCAGGAGATGAACGACATATTTGCCGACGTGCCCGAGGCTCTCTCCAACACCCTTGAGCTGCTCGACAAGACTGAGTTCTACACCATCGACCACGGGCCCATTCTGCCCAACTTCCCGCTGCCCGAGGGATTCACCGACAACAACGACTACCTGCGCCACCTCGTGTATGAGGGAGCGAAGAAGCGCTGGCCCGAGCTCGACGCCGAGCACCGCGAGCGCATCGACTTTGAGCTTGAGACCATAAAGAACATGGGATTCCCCGGCTACTTCCTCATAGTGCAGGATTTCATTGGCGCGGCGCGGCGGATAGGCGTGTCGGTAGGCCCTGGCCGTGGCTCGGCAGCCGGCTCGGCGGTGGCCTATTGCCTTGGCATCACGCAGATCGACCCGATAAAATATGACCTGCTTTTTGAGCGATTCCTTAACCCCGACCGAATCTCGCTGCCAGATATTGACATCGACTTCGACGACGACGGCCGCGCTAAGGTGCTGCAATACGTCACCGACAAATATGGCGCCGAGAAGGTGGCGCACATCATCACCTACGGCTCGATGGCGGCCAAGATGGCGATAAAGGACGTGGCACGAGTGGAGAACCTGTCGATACCCGAGAGCGACCGCCTCTCGCGCTTCATTCCCTCGAAGCCCAACGACATGCCGGCCGACGAGAAAGGAAAGAAATACAAAATCACCATAAAGAACTGCCTGAAGTGCTTCCCCGAGTTCTCGGCCGAGCTTGGCAGCAGCGACCCGCTGGTGGTGGAAACGATAAAATATGCCGAGAAGCTTGAGGGCAACGTGCGCAGCACCGGCGTGCACGCCTGCGGAGTGATTATCGGCCGCGACGACATCACCGACTGGGTGCCCGTGAGCACCGCAGCCGACAAGGACGGAAACAAGATGCTCGTGACCCAGTATGAGGGTAGCGTGATTGAGTCGACCGGACTTATAAAGATGGACTTCCTGGGGCTGAAGACGCTCTCAATCATCAAGGACGCGATAGAGAACATAAAGCAGACCCACGGCTTCGAGCTCGACATTGACCACATCGACATCGAGGATCCCAAGACCTACAAGCTCTATTGCGAGGGGCGCACCACCGGCACGTTCCAGTTTGAGTCGGCGGGAATGCAGAAGTACCTGATTGAGCTACAGCCGAGCACCTTCGAGGACCTCATCGCCATGAACGCCCTCTACCGCCCCGGCCCAATGGACTACATCCCCGACTTCATCAAGCGCAAGCACGGCGAGCTGCCCATAGAGTACGACATACCGGTGATGGAGAAGTACCTGAAGGACACCTACGGCATCACAGTGTATCAGGAGCAGGTGATGCTCCTCTCGCGCTTGCTCGCAGGCTTCACCCGCGGCGAGTCGGACGGACTGCGCAAGGCGATGGGAAAGAAGCTCACCGACAAGCTGGCGTCGCTCAAGCCCAAGTTTATCAATGGCGGGCAGG
>CAMGFF010000108.1 GCA_946055125.1 uncultured Prevotellaceae bacterium
GATGAAACGCATGTAAACGCTTTTCAATATGTCCTTGAACCCACCCAACCGGCACATGGCGTGCCAACGGCGTGGGTTCAAGAGCAAAGTTACAATGAATTATCGAATTAACCAAATTTTTTTGAAATCAAATTGCAAAGGCTTTATGTCACTTAAAGGCTTAAAGTGTAAGCATCCGAAATCGGCGTGGTGTCGCCCCTGCGCCGGCGGGAGCCGGGACTCCCGGTTTATGGGGGGGTAATTTTTGATGATATTTTCATGTAGGGACTCACCTTGGTGTGTCCGTGTTACCGCTGCATCATCAAGCTATAGCCAAAGCGATTGTGGCAGGGTCGCACCGGGGTGCGTCACTGCATGCGCGTGGTTCGATTATGGGGGCGGCGGCAGTCAGGGGAGGAGGTAGCCGGTGGTGAGGGTGATGGTGAGGAGGTAGAGGGTGATGATGGAGTAGAGGTAGCGGTTGTTGGCCCCTATGCTGCGGGCGCTACGCCACAGGGTGTGGATGGTGATGAATATCAGTGTGGTGATGGTGATGCACCAGGGAGTCCAGCCCCGGGGCATGAGGAGCAGCTCGTGGAGCGTGTCGCCAAGCCAGGAGTGCATGAGCGGCGAGGTGGCGGGGAGGTTGATTGCCACGAAAGCGAGGGTGCCGAGGCCTGTGATGCAGCCCAGGGTGGCGCCGGTGATGCGCCACACCGAGGGGTGGTGCTTAAACTGTAGCATGAGGTACTTGCCTATGAGGGGCATGTTGAAGAAAATCGATGTGATGAGCACTATGCTCGAGAGCTGCGAGCCAAAGAGCATCACCGGCAGTGAGAAGATGAAGATTATCACGCCGAATCGCTGCAGCAGTGTGAGCTTGCGGAATATTCCCACCAGCCGTCGGCCTTTGCCGGCGAGCCAAGGCAGGGAGAGGATTATGGGGAGCGACCAAGGGAATATGCCCAGCACCACATAGCTCAGGAAGATTGTGGCCATGTTGCTGCCTATGTTTCCGGTGGGCTCAAACTGGTGCTGGAGGTGGAAGATGCAGGAGGCTGTGGAGGTGTTGCCGGTGAGCACGTAGATGGCGAAGAATGCGGCAGCCGAGGCCGTGATGAGTGCTGCGGTGATTGCTATGTAGCGGCCGTAGGCCCGTGGAGTGGAGGCTGCGATGAATGTGCAGGCCATTATGGCCATCGACACCGGGGCTGTTGCGCCAATGAGCATGGTGGCGAGGGCGGTGGAGAAGGTGACGAGGTAGAAGTAGCGGCGAGTGCCGTGGTGAAGCCAGTGGTAGAGGCTCATCATGGCGAAGATGAAGAGGGCCGAGGGCAAGAGCACGGGAGAGGCCGAGAATGTCATGAAGACGACAATGGTGGTTGAGAGGAATAGCAGCGAGGCGAGGAAGGAGGCGTTGAGTCGCTCAAAGTCGCCGTCGAAGCGGAAGAGGCACAGAGTCATGGTGGCAACTATGGCAGCTCCCGGCAGACGCAGCACCAGTGCGCTGCAAGGGCCGGGAAAGAGGCCGTGAATGAGCTGCACGAGGTAGAGGTAGGCCGAGTAGAAGATGTCGGCGCGGCTGCCGAATATGTTGGCGAGATTGCCGGTGGCGTTGCCGGATTCGATGGCGTCGCGCATGCGCAGCTCCACGCCATTCAGGGCCGAGTTGCCCAGCACGGGGAAAATGATCATCGCCACCACGATGGCGAGGAAGATGAGCAGTGCAATGTCGGTGCTGAGGTGATTGTGCTTCTTCATGATGCGGGGAGAGGTGGTTATTTGCGGAAAGTGAGTCGGCGGTTGAAGATATAGTTGCTAAGAGTGTAGACCACCATGCCTATGCACACTGCGGCATATTCGCCCACCACGTCGCTGGGGATTCCCATGAGAGATATGCCGAGTGCTTTCATGGGGTTGCGCAGTGCAAGCACTGTGAGAAACTGGAGGCCGAAGCACAGGAGGAACCCCACGATGAAGAGCGACAGCTCGTAGCGGAGGCGGTGATTGTGTGACTTGAACACCCAGTTCTTGTTCCAGATGAAGCTGTTGACCACGCCCGCCACATATCCAATCACATCGGCAAGCATGAGCTTCATGCCCAGCAATTCGTTGCACACAAAGATAACGATGAGGGTGATGAGAGAGTTGCTCACGCCCACGAGGCCATATTTCACCAGCTGCACGGCTGTGGTTTTGTGTTTCTGTTTCACTGTAGGTTGTTGTTGTTAGGGTTGTTTATTATCGTTTTCGGGAGAGTAGTAGTTGTGGAGAATGGGTATCGACCAGTTGTATTTCACGGCGAGAATGCGCAGGGCTATGACGGTGATGCCGCAGGCGCTCTGCTCGAGGATAACGGAGTCGGAGGCCAGGGAGATTCCCCAGTAGACCAGTCCGCCGGCGATGCAGGCGGTTCCATATATGTCCTTTCGGAAGATAAGAGGCTCCTCGTTGATGAAGATGTCGCGCAGCACACCGCCCAGGGCTCCTGTGGTGGTGCCCATGAAGATGGCCACCCACATGGGGAATCCATATATGAGCGACTTCTGTATGCCGATTACCACAAAGAGGGCGAGGCCCACGGTGTCGAAGATAAACATCGTTTGGTCGAGCTTCACGAGGTAGCGCTTCAGCAGGATAACGGTGAGCAGGGAGAGGCCGGTTACGCCCAGGTACCAGCCATTGAGCATCCAGAAGGGGGTGGCTCCGAGCAGCAGGTCGCGCACCGTGCCGCCACCAATTGCGGTGGCGAGGCCCACCATGTAGGCGCCAAACCAGTCGAAGCTCTTGGCGGCGGCGAGGCGGATTCCGCTAATTGCGAAAGCCACCGTGCCCACAATCTCAATTATCAGCAGGAACAGGTCATTCATGGCTTTGCGGTGTTTTTTTTCTTCGGCTTCGAGGCCGAGGCATAGTGCTTGCACCACTGTGCAATGCCGCACTCCATGCACTTGGGGGAGCGGGCGGTGCACACATATCGGCCGTGGAGAATGAGCCAGTGGTGGGCTTTTCCCACTAAGTGGCCGGGAATGTGCTTCACGAGGGTGGTCTCGGTGACGAGCGGGTTGGGAGAGTCGTTTGTGAGCCCTATGCGGTTGGCCACGCGAAACACGTGGGTATCGACGGCCATCGCGGCCTTGCCGAAGACGACCGAGAGAATCACATTGGCGGTCTTGCGCCCCACGCCGGGGAGCTTCACGAGCGCGTCCATGTCGTCGGGCACCTGTCCGCCGTGGAGGTCGACGAGGGCATTAGCCATACCTATGAGAGCGCGGGCCTTGTTGTTGGGGAAGGTCACGCTCTTGATATACTCAAAAATCTCCTCTACCGAGGCCTTTGCCATAAGTTCAGGAGTGGGGTAGGCGGCAAAGAGGGCGGGAGTGACCATGTTGATGCGCTTGTCGGTGCACTGAGCCGAGAGGATAACGGCCACGAGCAGCTCAAAGGGGTTGCTGTAGTGCAGCTCCGTTTCGGCCACGGGTCGGTTTTCCAGGAACCAGGCAATCACGCCGGCATATCTCTCTTTTTGGGTCATGGCAGTGAATGTGAATCTTTGTTTTTTTCAATTACTACAGTTAGCTTAGTGCTCTATCCAGGCGATAACCTTGTCGCCGAGGAAGATACCGCCAAAGGCAGCAGCCAGCCCCAGCACGAGGCTGCCGAGCGAATAGAGGGCAGCCGCGCCAAAGTAGCCGTTGCGCAGCATGGCCACCGTCTCAAGTGAGAAGGAGGAAAAGGTGGTGAATCCGCCCAGCAGACCCACGAAGAGAAACATCTTGGCGACGGTGGGCACTGAGTAGTTGCTCACATAGGCGTAGAGCAGGCCAATGGCGAAAGAGCCGATAATGTTCACGGTGAGAGTTTGCAGCGGCAGCACCGAGTGTGAACCGCTGAACGAGAGCGACATGGCATAACGCAGACAAGAGCCAATCGCTCCACCAAAAGCTACTGCAATGAAATTCCAGAACATAGTGAATAATTAATAGTGGAGAGGTAAGGGGTAAGAGGTAAGAGGTGATTTAGTGGAGAGGTAAGAGTGATAAATGAGAAGAGGGGAGTGGAGGGAGAGGAAAGAGAGAATTGCAACAGCCAGCTCTCTAACCCCTACCCCCTAACCTGTAACCTCTAACCTATTTAATTCAGTGTGCCGATTTGAATTCCTCAAGGAAGCGCACGTCGTTCTCGGAGAACATGCGGAGGTCCTTCACGCGATATTTCAGGTTGGCGATGCGCTCCACGCCCATGCCGAAGGCGTAGCCGCTATACGTCTTGCTGTCGATGCCGCAAGCCTCGAGCACATTGGGGTCCACCATACCGCAGCCCAGGATTTCCACCCAGCCGGTGTGCTTGCAGAAGTTGCATCCCTTGCCGCCGCAGAGGTCACACGAGATGTCCATCTCGGCCGATGGCTCGGTGAAGGGGAAGTAGGAGGGGCGGAGGCGGATTTGCGTCTCGGGGCCAAACATCTCGCGGGCGAAGTAGAGCAGAGCCTGCTTCAGGTCGGTGAACGACACGTTCTTGTCGATATAGAGTCCTTCCACCTGGTGGAAGAAGCAGTGAGCGCGATAGGAGATGGCCTCATTGCGATACACACGACCCGGGCACACGATGCGGATAGGGGGCTGAGCGTGCTCCATGACGCGGCTTTGCACCGACGAGGTGTGGGTGCGCAGCAGCACGTCGGGCGAGCGCTGAATGAAGAAAGTGTCCTGCATGTCGCGGGCGGGATGGTCCTCGGCGAAATTCAGCGCGCCAAACACGTGCCAGTCGTCCTCCACCTCGGGACCCTCGGCCACGGTGAAGCCCAGACGCGAGAATATGTTGATGATTTCCTGGCGCACGAGCGACAGCGGGTGGCGCGTGCCCACCTCGGCGGGAGCGGCGGTGCGGGTGAGGTCGATTGCGGCATCGGTGGTGTCGGCGCCGGCAAAAGCCTCGCGCAGGGCGTTGATTTTGTCGGTGGCAAGCGTCTTCAGCTCGTTGAGCTTCTGGCCTATCTCACGCTTCTGCTCATTGGGCACGTTGCGGAAATCGCTGAAAAGGGCTGTAATCTCGCCCTTCTTACTGAGGTATTTAATGCGCAGAGCCTCGATAGCCTCGGCATTGGCTGCCGTGAGGGTTTCGATTTGCTCTCTAAGGTTATTTATTTTCTCTAACATGATTTTTTAGCTTTGAGTAAAAAATAAATTTTCGGCAAAGTTACTAAAAATTTGCGTTTACTTATTAATTTTGCGCTATGGAAAAGAAGGAATTTATCGAAAAAGTGGCAAAATTCGTTGAGGCACACCACATTCTGCGGCGCGATGAGGGCTACTTGGTGGCAGTGAGCGGCGGCGCCGACTCGGTGGTGCTGCTGCGCGTGCTGCTCGAGCTGGGCTATCGCTGCACGGTGGCGCACTGCAATTTTCATCTGCGCGGCGAGGAATCGGTGCGCGATGAGCGGTTTGTGACCCGCTTGTGCCACGACCTTGGCGTGGAGTGCGAGGTGACGCACTTCGACGTGGCGGCCTATGAGCGCGAGCATGGCGTGTCGACCGAGATGGCGTGCCGCGAGCTGCGCTATGCGTGGTTTCGCAAGCTGCTGCATGAGCGCGGCCTGGCGGCTGTGGTGGTGGCGCATCACAGCGACGACAACATTGAGACTCTTTTCCTCAACCTCCTGCGCGGCAGCGGAATAGCCGGACTCGCCGCGATGCAGCCGGTGAGGGGCGACGTGCGCCGCCCGCTGCTCGGTGTGTCGCGGCACGAGATTGAGGCTTATGCGGTCGCAACGGGGCAGTCGTTTGTCACCGACAGCACCAACCTTGAGAGCGTGGTGAAGCGCAACCGCCTGCGCAACATAGTGCTGCCCGAGCTGCGCCGCCAGTTTCCCGAGGCCGATGTGGGCTTGCAGCGCACCATAGCCAATGTGCAGCAGTGCAGTGGGCTTTACGGCCGCTATGTGAGTGAGTTGAGGCAAGATTGCGTGAGCGGCACCGGCGAGGTGGAGCGCATCGATGTGGCACGGCTTGCTGCACGAACCGGCGAGAGCCTCGCCACGGCGATTTTTGAGCTTGTGCGCCCCTATGGCTTCAACTCGGCACAGGCTGCCGAGATGGCCACGGCACAGGTAGGGAAGCGGTTTCTCTCGGCCACCCACACTGCCACCATGGGGCGCGATGCGATTGAGATTTATCACACGCAGTCGCTCCGGGACGATAAGGAATATATCGTGGATTTGCGGGCTATGACAGAGCAGGGCGGCAGCTGCCCGCGGCTGCCCATAGCCATTGAGGCACGAATAATCGATGCCGCCGGCTTCACGCCGCGCAGTGTGGATGGCAAGCGCACCGTGTGCTTCGACGCCGCCTCGCTGTTGCGCTGCCGCCTGGCGCTGAGGCACTGGCGACGCGGCGACCGCTTCGCTCCCTTCGGCATGCGCGGCACGCGGCTGGTGAGCGACATATTCAGCGACCTGAAGCTCACCGAGCACGCCAAGCGCAGCCAGTGGATTCTCACTGCCGACGGCACGCCGGTGTGGCTGCCGGGGCTTCGCTCCTCACGCCACCACTGCGTCAGCCCCGGCACCAAGAGCATAGTGCTCCTCACCGTGGCCGAGTGAGCCCGCTATGATTGTGGCACACAGAAAATGCCCTCTCCAAAATGGATAAGTCCTCTAAATGTGCTATTTTTTATGCGATTTAGAGGAAAAATACCCCATTCTTCCTCTAAATGTGGATTTTTTTATGCGATTTAGAGGAGGAAAATTTGTTTTTCCCGGAAAAGAGCAGTAAATTTACGGGCATGAATGAGCATAATATCATAGGAAGAAAAGAAGAGATACGCAAGTTGAAGAAATGCTACGAATCGCGCATGGCTCAACTTGTGATAGTGTATGGCCGCCGCAGGGTGGGCAAAACGTTCCTGGTGTCGGAGCTGTTTCGAAACCGCTTTGCCCTGCGCCTCACAGGAGCTTTCGACCAGCCTAAAGAGGTGCAGTTACAGCACTTTGCCGACGACTTGCGGCATGTATATAAGCCCGACCTCCCAACCCCGGCCACATGGCAGGAGGCATTCATGCAACTGAGGAGTTTCATAGAGAGCCGCAGCAGCGATGAGCGTCAGGTGATATTTATCGATGAAATACCGTGGATGGACTCGCCCAAGTCGGATTTCCTGCCCTCATTTGAGTATTTCTGGAACAGCTTTGGGGCACAGCAGTACAATCTCATGATGATAGTGTGTGGGTCGGCAACAGCATGGATGACCGAAAACTTTGCTGACAATCCCGGAGGACTCTTCAACCGCCACGCCACACGGCTCTATCTCCACCCTTTCACTCTGAGCGAAACCGAGGAATACCTGAAATCGCGCCACA
>CAMGFF010000109.1 GCA_946055125.1 uncultured Prevotellaceae bacterium
TGTCGCGCGTGTTTACCAAAATCGGTAAGGAAATCACCATTGCCGTGAAGGCTGGTGGCCCCGACCCCACTGGTAACTCGCGCCTGCGCATGCTGCTCGCCACCGCCCGCTCCGAGAATATGCCCAAGGACACCATTGAGCGTGCCATAAAGAAGGCTACCGACAAGGACGCAAGCGACTACAAGGAAATCGTGTATGAGGGCTATGGCCCCTTCGGCATCGCTATCCTCGTGGAGACTGCCACCGACAACAACACCCGCACCGTGGCCAACGTGCGCAGCTACTTCAATAAGTTTGGCGGCAACCTCGGCACCTCGGGCAGCCTCTCTTTCCTCTTCGAGCACAAGTGCCTGTTCACCGTGAAGGGCAAAGAGGGCGTGGAGCTTGAGGACCTTGAGCTGGAGCTTATCGACTATGGCGTGGATGAGATTGAGCGCGACGAGGAAACCGGCGAAATCACCCTTTCGGGCGCATTCGAGGAAAACTCCAATATCCAGAAGTATCTTGAGGACAATGGCTTCGAGATTGTGCGCAATGAGTTTGTGCGCGTGCCAAACGACCTCAAGGAGGTGACTCCCGAGCAGCGCGAGACGCTCAACAAGCTCCTTGAGAAATTTGAGGACGACGACGACGTGCAGCACGTGTTCCACAACATGAAGGAAGACCCAAGCGCCGAGGAGGAGGAAGAATAATCCGCCCTACCCCGCGCAACGATACCCGAAACGAGGATGCCGGCACCGCAGCCGCGCATCCTCGTTCTCTTTTTTGCGCTTCTCGTGAATTATTGTGCCTCGCCGCTCACAAATTGCATCGGGGCGAAGTGGTCGGGGCGGTGGAAATCGGGGGCGGCAATGGGTATGGGCGCCCACGAGAGGAAATGAGGCCTCTGGAGGCGGTCGCCGCACTTGTAGGCATTCCCCATCATCTCACCCGAGAAAGTGGCTATATCGTGCCTGAAAAACGCCGTGGCGGGCACTATGAGCGACAAGTGCCACTCCACATCGCCCACGCGCTCGGCAAATGGCTCCCGGCCGAGCGACGACCACCGCCTCACGCTCTGCAGCACCCCCTGTGGAGCCGGCTCGCGGCCTTCGCGCCCCGGGCCGCAGGCAATGAGCAGGGTGCCGGCGCAGTTGCACTCAATGTTGTAGTAGGGCCCGCCGGGGGTGGGCTGCAGGAATAGCTCGCAGCAACTGTCCTCCCACACCGGGCCGCCGTCGGCCTGAGCCACGGCAGCCACACTGTGCTCGGCCACGCGGTAATCGATGAGCAGCTCACTGCCCGTGTTGGCAAGGCGGAACTCGGCGCGAGGAGCATAGGGGAAGTCGTGCGGCCAGTTCACGCAGCCAATAGCATTAAATTCCACGCCGGCTGCATCGAGCGCGGCAGCCACGCCGTCGGCCCGGGCCGGCGCGGCATCAATCTTCCTTATCGTCAGCATAAGTAGAATATTATTGTGATGGTTAATGACACTCTCACTGCCCAATGCAGCCGGCGATGAACCGGCTCATGTAGGGGCGCAGCTCCATGGTGCGCTCAAAGAGCCGCCACTGGTTGCGTGCGCGCGCCAGGTTGTGGGTGGGATAGGCAATCTTGTAGTAGGTGTCGCCATTGATGTAGTCGGTGAGGAAACGCACGCACTGCATGTAGGGGAACAGCGTCACGGCGAAGGGCAGGAGCTCAATCTCGGTGGGAGTGAGGAAGCCGCGTGCCGACTCTATGTAGCCGCGGGTGAAAGCCTCGAAAATGTCGCGGCGGAACTCCACCTTGTCCACCTCGGGTGAGTCCTCGGCTACGGCGTTGGCAGCCGTGCGCAGGAAGTCGCCATAGTCGGAGAACACGAAGCTTGGCATCACCGTGTCGAGGTCGATGACGCAGAGCACCCGGCCGTCGTCGTCAAACATCATGTTGTTCACCTTCGTGTCGCAGTGGCATATTCGCTTTGGCAGCCGGCTCTCGCGGTGCATCTGCTCGGCGAGGCACATCTCGGCGGCATGAGCCTCGATGGTGTCGACCATGGGCTGCACCTCGGCGAGGCGGCCGGCGGCATTGCGCTTCACGGCGTCGCGCAGCTGGGCGATGCGCAGCTCCATGTTGTGGAAGTCGGGGATAGTTTCACCCAGGGAGTCGGGAATATCGACCAGCTCGGCTTCGAAGTAGCCAAAGGCACGGCCGGCGTGGTAGGAGTGCTCGGCGTCCACCGTCTGGTGCGTGGTGGCGCGAGGGATAAACACCGATAGGCGCCAGTAGCTGCCGGCGTCGTCGCGGCAGAAGGTCTTGCCATCTGTGGTGGCGATGAAGCGCAGCACGCGGCGGTCCACGTCGGCGCAGCCGGCGAGCTTTGAGCGCAGGTGGCGTGTCACCGCCTCAATGTTGTGCTGAAGCAGCTCCACATCGGTGAAGATGGCATTGTTGATGCGCTGGAGCACATAGTCGGGGGCGGCATCTCCTGCGGTGCGCACCAGGTAGGTGTCGTTAATCAGGCCGCTGCCCAGGGGCTTCACCTCCACAGGAGTGCCCACAATCTTGAATTTTGCTAAAATCTCTTCCATAATTGTGAGAATGTGTGTGTACACACACATTAGGGGAAAAAGGGTTGTTTTTAAGCAGTTGTTAGTAATCACGGCATAGTGTGAGTGCAAATTTACATAAAAACCCCGAATTATAAGCCTGTCGAGATAAAGAAAAATTCAACCGGGAGGAAAGAAGACACGAAACTCGGCCCGGGCACAACGAGAGAGATGCGTTAAATATAGTTAAGCCCTGTGAGAATTGTATGTGGGCGTAGGTGGCGATAGGCAAAAATGGCGTAAATTTGCGATAAGGGCTACGGTGCGGTCGCATTCGCCCCATCCCGTCCCCGTCAAATCCCCTCCACCACTAATTTACAATTAAACAATTAAATAACAATTTGCGACAAAATTAAATACAAAAAACATGGCAAAAGCAAAACCTTTTATCAAATGGGCAGGAGGCAAATCTCAGCTTATTGAGCAAATCGACTCTTTGCTGCCGGCCGACTTTGGTAACTGGGAAAATGTGACATATATCGAACCCTTCATTGGTGGGGGAGCTATGCTTTTTCACATGTTGCAAAAATACCGCAATATATCCCATGCCGTAATAAACGATATTAATGGCGACCTAACCACCTGTTATCGCACCGTCAGGGATCAACCCGAAGCATTGATAGAATCGCTCCACTCTATCCGGCTTGAGTATCAGTCACTGAACAGCTACGATGCCAGGCGCGATTTCTACTTGGCAATAAGGAAACGCTACAATGAGAAGAATCTCGACCCTATTGAGAATACCACCAAGTTCTTTTTCCTCAACCGCACATGCTTTAATGGCTTGTATCGCGTGAATAAGAAGGGGCTGTTTAATGTGCCTTTTGGACGATATGAGCATCCCTTGCTGTGCGATGAAGACACACTGATTGCCGACTCGGAGATTCTGCAAAACGTGGAAATACTTAATGGCGATTTCGAAGGCACATTTGAATATGCCTCGGGAAACACTCTATTCTACTTCGACCCCCCATATCGTCCACTCACCGAAACATCGAGCTTTAATGATTACACTAAGGAATCATTTAACGATTCGGCACAGATAAGATTAAAGGAGTTCTGCGACAAAATCGATGAGGCGGGATTCAAGTTTATGCTTAGTAACTCCGATTGCAAAGGCAAAGATGAATCAGAGGGCTTCTTCGATGTGTTGTATGGCAAGTATCATATTGAGCGGGTGTGGGCAAGCCGAAGCATCAACGCAAACCCCGACAGACGCGGCAAACTGACCGAGATTCTTGTCAGCAACTACCAAGCAACCAAGATGTCGGATTTCTACGACAATTTCCTACAGCCAATCAGCGTAGCCGAAGAAAAACTCGAATACAAGAACCCCACAAATATATCAGCCTATGACCGACTTCGATAAATTTATGTCGCAACTCCGGGAAACCAACCAATCGCTTGATTTCTTTTGCGATTTTGATAAGATTGAGGAGAATGTAGAGAATATCAAACTAAGTTTGTGTATCCTCAACAGCCTCCTTGGTGCCACTGACTTGCGAAAAGGTGTCGAGAGAATATGGGAACGTGATAAGTCGGCATTCAGTGTGATGGATATTCTCATAGCGGTGAGAAGCGCGGGCAAGAGGAAGACACTTAATTCGCTGGGTCAATGTGTTGTTATTGACAATCTTTTTGATAGCGTTGACGGTGTTATAGAGTATCTTGAAAGCACGGGTCTGGCCGAAGTGTTTAGAAAAAGAAAGATTAAAGACCTTGTGGATTATGTGTTCGGCATTGAAACAGGCCTTGACAGCAATGCCCGCAAGAACCGAAGCGGGCACATAATGGAAAGGATGGTGGCAAAGCTGCTTGCTGATAATGGAGTTGATTTCAGGCAGGAGGTTTATTCAACTGAATGGCCTGATTTGCAACAAGTGCTTGGCGATGATGAGAAGCGTTTCGACTTCGTGATTAGCACTCCTAAGAAAACATATGTGATTGAAGTGAATTTTTATAGCAATGGAGGCTCTAAGCTGAACGAGGTGGCTCGCTCTTATTCCGATATTGCGCCCAAGATTAACTCAGTTGCCGGCTTTGAATTTGTATGGATTACCGATGGGGTTGGCTGGAGATCTGCCCGCAATAAACTACAAGAGGCTTTCGGTATTATTCCCGGTATTTACAATCTCACAAGCATTGAATTTTTTCTCGACAAGATAAAAAGTAATTTATGATTGAGGCATATTTCAAGTCGCGGAGTGGTGATTTCACGCTGGTTGAGGGGGATTGTGTCGATACGCTTGGGAAGTTCCGTTTTGGGTTCGACATGGTGTTTGCCGACCCTCCATATTTTCTCTCTGGAGGTGGAATTGGCTACCAGAGTGGAAAGGTGGTGTGTGTGGACAAGGGGGAATGGGACAAGCCTCTGCCGGCCGCCGAGATCGATGCTTTCAACCTGCGGTGGCTGTCGGCGGTGCGCGGCCACATGAAGGACAATGCCACGATATGGATTTCGGGAACGCATCACAATATTTTCAGCGTACAGCAACAGCTCATCAAGCTGGGCTTCAAAATCCTGAATGTGGTGACGTGGGCGAAGACAAATCCTCCGCCCAACATATCCTGCCGCTATTTCACCTTCAGCACCGAGTTTATCATCTGGGCACGCAAGTGCGCCAAGGTGCCTCACCTTTTCAACTATGCGCTTATGCGGCAGCTCAATGGCAACAAGCAGATGACCGATGTGTGGCAGCTCCCGGCAATAGGGCGCTGGGAGAAGTCGTGTGGCAAGCATCCCACGCAGAAGCCGCTTGGCGTGCTCGCTCGGCTCATTCAGGCAAGCACACATCCCGGAGCGTGGATTCTCGACCCTTTCAGCGGAAGCTCCACCACCGGCATTGCCGCATGCCTGCTTGGCCGCCGATACTTGGGGCTGGAGATTGAGCCGCAATACCTCGCTATGAGCCGTGCCCGCCGCGAGGAGCTCGACGACCCCGCCACGCGCCACGACTACCTCTCCCGCCTCACTCGTGGCGGCTACATCCTCCCCACCCCACCAGCCACCGCCGAGCCTGCCGCGACCTACGGCGGCGACTTCCCATGGTAATCACGGCACTGTGGCGACTGCTGTTTTCGCGAAAAGTGCATTATTTATTCTGCGGGGTGGGGCTATTGGTGGGAAAATGAAATTTTTGTATTAACTTTGCAGCGCAATAGCGGCCGCCCGCTTGGCTGCCGCGCGTGAATAACCAATAAAAGTTGTCAGCAATATGCCGAAAATATCCAATCGCGGAGAGATTATGCCCGCGTCGCCTATCCGCAAGCTGGTGCCGCTGAGCAACGCTGCCAAGAGCCGCGGCACTAAAGTGTATCACCTCAACATCGGACAGCCCGACCTCCCCACGCCCCCCGAGGCGCTTGAGGCACTCAGGCACATCGACCGCAAGGTGCTCGAGTACAGCCCCAGCGACGGCATCCGCTCGCTCCGCGAGAAGCTCGCCACCTACTACCACCGCTTCAACATCGACGTCACGGCCGACGACATCATCGTGACCGTGGGCGGCTCGGAGGCCGTGCTCTTTGCCTTCATGGCCTGCCTCGACCCGGGCGATGAGATTATCGTGCCCGAGCCGGCCTATGCCAACTACATGGCCTTCGCCATCTCGGCCGGAGCGGTGATAAAGACAGTGACCTCTTCTATCGACGAGGGCTTCGCCCTGCCCCCGGTGGAGAAATTCGAGGAGCTTATCACCCCACGCACCAAGGGTATTCTCATCTGCAACCCCAACAACCCCACCGGCTATCTCTACACCCAGAGCGAGATGAACCAGCTGCGCGACATCGTGAAGAAGTATGACCTCTACCTCTTCAGCGACGAGGTGTACCGCGAGTTCTGCTACACCGGCGCTCCCTACATCTCGGCCTTCCACCTCAAGGGCATTGAGGAGCAGGTGGTGCTCATCGACTCGGTGTCGAAGCGCTACAGCGAGTGCGGCATCCGCATCGGCGCTATCATCACCAAGCACGCCGAGCTCAAGAAGAACGTGATGAAGTTCTGCCAGGCCCGCCTCAGCCCGCCACTGCTGGGACAGATTGTGGCCGAGGCCTCAATCGACGCCTCGCCCGAGTATATGCTCGACACCTACAACGAATATGTGGAGCGCCGCAAGTTCCTCATCGACGGAATCAACCGCATTCCGGGCTGCTACTCCCCTATCCCCATGGGCGCTTTCTACACCGTGGCACGCCTGCCGGTCGACGATGCCGACCGCTTCTGCGAGTGGTGTCTGCGCGACTTTGAGTGGGAGGGGCAGACTATCTTCATGGCTCCCGCCTCGGGATTCTACACTGCCCCGGGCATGGGCCGCGACGAGGTGCGCCTTGCCTATGTGATTGAGAAGCCCGAGCTTGCCAAGGCCCTCGAGGTGCTGCGCCACGCCCTCGAAGCCTACCCCGGCCGCACCCTCAGCTGACACCGCTGCCCCTCTCAGTGTGTGAGTGGGAGTAGGCTGTGGTGTGGCGGTGCTGTGTGTTTTTTGTGTATGAAGCACTTGATTTTATGGCTTAACAGGCGCATTTTAGCAAATATTAGAACAGTGTTGGTGATTATTACATATTTATGTAGTAACTTTGCAGCCATAACCCCCGCTTTGCATAACTAAGATTCTCAAAAAAAACAATGAGCAATCAATGGCCGGCTAAGTGGAGGTGAACCCAAAAATATAACTGTAAGGAAGAAATGAACCAACCATCATCACTCACTGCTACTCAGTACCAGCCCTTGATTAGTGTAATTATTCCGGTGTATAATGTGG
>CAMGFF010000110.1 GCA_946055125.1 uncultured Prevotellaceae bacterium
ATCTTTCAATATTTCAAAAAAAGCGGTCTTTGTTCTTGTTGTGCAGTGAGCATGAGAGAGGAGGAAGGCCGCTTGCCTTCCTGCACTCTCATGCCTGCATTTCCATTATAAAACAACCTTTTCTACCTTCACTCCATCCTCGGTGGTAACCTTCACCACATAGATGCCTGCGGGAAGCTCCACGTCGGCATTACCGCGCACTGCCACCTTCTCGATGAGGGCGCCATTGGCAGCAAACACCTCAGCCTTGCCGGCCTCGGCCACCACTGTGAGCACTCCGCCATTGGCTGTGATGCTCACCTTGCCATTTGCGAGGTTGCCTGCCACGCCACCCTCGCCAATGGTGAACGAGCCACCCTCGGCAAAAGTAGAGCCTTCATAGCCGGCATTGATAGTCTGCACACCCCAAGTGTAGTTGCCGTCGGGCAGAGTGAGGGTGAGAGTCTTGTTCATGTAGGCATTACCCATGGTCATGGCCTTGCGCACGCCGTCCTTATCGCCACCCACAAAAGATGCACAGCTGTTGTAGAACTTGCCTGTGTTCTTGTTCTTGATGTAGTACTCATAGGTAACGTTCTTCTGCGAAGAGGCTGCTGCAGCCCAGCTCAGTGTCACTGCCGAGCCTTCCACTGTGGCAGCAAGGCTTGTGGGAGCGTCGGGGCGGGCTGCCTTGGTGTTGGTGTTCACGGTGTAAACGAAGTTGCGTCCCATGGGGTTGGCATCGTCGTTGAAGTAAGTGCCGTCCCACACACCTCCTGAGTAAGCATAGTGGCGAGCTCCCGGCACACCATTCTCAAGGAAGTAAACTGCCACCTCGCTGGCACCCGGCACGCGCTCATACTGGTTGAGGGCTGCCGTACCGTCGTTCTTGAAAATCCAGCCGGCCTGTGTGTTGCCCGTGCCGTCGAGCATAGTGGTGCACCAGCCGTCGAGCACAAGGTCATACTGGCCGTTGCCATAATAGTCGATAGCGCGGATACCCATGTTGGTAACGCCAAGCGGACGAATGTCCTTGCCCGAAATCAAGGGGAGGTTCTTGTCGGTGTAGCTCACGCTGCCATCGCTGCTCACCTTGCCAAGGAGCATCTGCCAAAAGTAATCCCATGTACCTGCGGGACGTGCATCGTCGGGCGACTCACCACCCACGAAGATGTCCATCACGCCGTCGTTGTTGAAGTCGGCACAAGCGAAGTTACCGTTGCCATAGTTGTGCGAAACGCCATCGGCGAGGCCAAGGTCGTAGAAGGTAACAACCTCCTCGGGGTCGGTCTCAGCGCCAAGGTTGAGGTAGCACACGAAAGTGCGGCCCAGACCCAGGCCATGCTCCTCGGGGTTATCCACGTTGCCCTGCACCATGAAGTCGGCATAGCCATCGTTGTTGAGGTCCACGGCACGCACTGTGCACAGAGCGAACTCAAAGTTGTGGTCGCCATTGCCCATGAGGTCGGTGCAATAGGCAGTGAAGTTGAAGTTGCCCTTGTTGATGAGCACGGCACAGTTGTCCTTGCGGTCCTGCTCAGGAAGGTTCGACCAGCCAATGCCCACGATGTCGGGCAGACCGTCGCAGTTGAAGTCGGCTATATCAATAGCACGGGGGCGCCAGTCGATGGCGTTGCCCTCCACATCGGTGACAGTGATTTGCTGCTTCACGAATTTGCCGTTTCCGTCGTTGAGGAAGAGGCCAAGGTTGGCATAGCCATCCACGTTGCTCTCGCTGGCAGCGAAGTAGTCGATGTTGCCGTCGCCATTGAAGTCGGCGGGGATCAGGAAAGGCTTGATGCCATAAATCTGGTCGAAGGGAGCCACATCGTAGCTGCCTGTCGATGCGTTCCACACGCGCTTCCATGCGTCGAAAGCGAGCACCACTTCGTTCTCATCGGCATCATATACCACACGGCCCTGGTCGTTATTGGCGCGACCGCCATACACAAGGTCGAGAACTCCGTCGTTGTTGATATCAATCTCCATACCACCACCAAGGTCGCAACCACGAGCTGCGTCGGTAGTGTACTGAATTTGGGCATTTGCTATGCCGGGAAGCATTCCCGCAGCAAGCACAAGGTAAAATAATTTTTTCATGTCAGTAAAAAAAGTTTAATTTGGTTATTGTAAAAAAGGTGAGGAGCTTCAATCCCTCTTGGTGAGGCCCGAAGCCCCTCACCCGGTTGATTATTTGTAGATTTGTGGTCGATTAGCCACTGGCATCGATTGCCCGCGAGTTAGTCGAGCGAGAAGCGCGGAGTGGTCCAGCCGGTTGTGGGCACTATCACACCCTTGAACCAGCCCTCCTCATCGAGCTCCATGGGCGAGATGAAGAGCGGACGGCGCTTGTAGTTGCTTGCCATGAGCTCCTTACCGGCGGCGGTGGCATTGTAGGCCACATATTGCACACCCTGGCCGTCGGCAAACACGCGGCACACGTTCTCGGGATTCACATTCACATCACCGCCCTCAATGAGCAGCTCACCATTGCTGCCATTCACAAGCTCGGTGCCGGCCTTGTCGGTGTAGGGCCCGGCGGCAGTAGTGGCGCGCGCATAGCGCACCTCGGTGCCTGAGCCATTGGTCACGGTGCCGAAAAGGTAGTAGCTCGACGAGCTTGTGCGGTAAATTGCCACGTCGCGGAATTCGGGCCCTGCCACCTGCTTTGGTGTGCCCTTGAGAGTGGGCTTCTGGCCACGGCGCAAAGTCACCTCCTGCACATAAGAGCCATTCTCAGTGCTGTAGCACACATAGAACTTGGTGGAGAACACCGCGAAGAAAGGATTCTCAATCTTGCTCACGCCAAGCTGCTCGGCAGTGATGAAGACACCCTGGTCGGTGTATGGGCCCTGGCCCGAAGTGGAGCTTGCAGCGCCAATTGAGTTCTCGCCCTCGGGCTGATACACCATCCAGTAGTTGGCGCCGCTCACGGTCTTGGCAAAGTCGGCCGAGATGCTGGCGATGCGGGCCTCGGTCCACGAGGGGCGCAGGCCTATGGTGGAGGTGGTGGTTTCCTCCTCACCCTCGGCAGGAGGAGTGGGATAGCTGAACGCCGTCTGGGCAGTGAAGTTCCAGCTCATGAGGTCGTTGCTGGTGACCACGGGGCAGCAGTATTTCAGGCCCTTGGCCCACTCGGTCTCGCTCGAGATGGCCACATACACGCTCGCAGCCTTAAACACAGTTCCGGCCTCGAGCGACGGCTCCCACACCGGGTTGCGGTAGCTGGTGTTCTCGGGGTTCTGGCTGCCTTCCCACAGCACCGAGTCCACGCCATCGCCACCCATGTCGGTGCAGCTTGCAAGCGAGCCGGTCATGAGCGAGCCCACTGCTGCGGTTACTGCAATTATGCTGAATATCTTTTTCATTTCGTTTTCGGTAATTTGAAGAGTGTTATTTTATCGATTGATTTAGTATCCATAATTCTGCGTGAAGCCCTGGAAGAGCGACAGGTCATGGTTGGGGATGATGTAGAGGTGGTTGATGCCCACCTTGAAGTTCAGGAAGTCGGGGTCGCGCTCGGCGAGCTTGTTCACTCCCTCCTGGGTGTGGATGTCGCCCCAGCGGTCGAGGTCATACCAGCGCGTGCTCTCGCCGCAAAGCTCCACCAGGCGCTCGTGGCGAATCTGGTCCTTGAGGCTCTCATAGTCGGGGAACTGGCCCACGCTCAGGTCTCTCATGTTCACGCGGCGGCGCACCTTGTTGATATACTCCACTGCGGTTGCGCGGTCGCCCCCAAGCTCATTGAGCACCTCGGCATACATGAGATACACGTCGGCAAGGCGAAGCACGCGGAAGTTGGTGCCCGAGCTGTAGTCCTCGGCCTTGTTGTCGGTGTCGACGCTGGTGTATTTTCTCCAGTAGCACTTGTGAGCGAAGTGCTCGCTGGCGTTCCACTCGGCATAGGTCTTGCCATAGTATTTCATGTTGTCGTCGGGGTTCTCATAGAAGAGGGTGTAGTATTTGCGCATGTCGGGCTTGCCGTCCTTGTCGCGCTCCAGGTCAAACTCGTCGAGGAGCCAGTCGCGCGAAGAGCCGTCGTTCCATGCACCCTCACCGCTGCTTATGTAAAGACCGAAGAACTTGGGGCGGTGCATGCCGGTTTCCTGACCATTGGTGAGGCCGTCCTTGAAGTTGATCTCGAAGAGCGACTCCGAGTTGTTCTCATTGGCCTCGGTGAAGTTGTCGAGCCAGTTGGGCACCAATGAGTAGCGTCCCATGGCGAAGATGGCCTCAATATTCTCCTTGGCAGCCTGCCAGTAGGCCTTAGCCTCATCGGGGCGGTTCACTGTGGGTCGCTTGCAGTAGCCGGCGAGCTGCATGTTGATGCGGGCCTGCATACCCACTGCCGAACCCACAGTGGGGCGGCCCTTCTCGGCCGTAGGCCACTCGGCGGGCAGCAACTTGGCGGCCTCGGTGAAGTCGGATAGTGCCTGCTTGTAGATTTCTTCCTGCTCTATGATTTCGCCATCGGCCACCGAGCTCACCTGGCGCGGGCACTTGCCGTAGGTTCCGGCAATGAACCAGTAGGCAACGCCACGAATGAAGTAGGCCTGGCCCAGGGCCTTGTCGGCCTCCTCCTTGGTGAGCACGTCATATCCGTGGTCAATCACATTGTCGATTACCTGATTCACATAGTAAATCTGGTTGAAAGTCTCACGCCAGGGGTTCACTATGCCCTCGGTGTTCTCGGTGTTGTAGGGCGAGATGATGAAGTTGGCGTAGGCGATAAACTTTGGGTCGGGGCTTTCGCTCCAGCCCTCATCGCTGCGCAAAATCATGAGCACGTGGAACCAGCGGCTGAACATTCCCGGGCGGCGCCACTGAGCGTAGGCTGCCGAGAGGCCCTGGTCAAACTGCTCGGGAGTTTTCCAGAATGTTTCGGTAGATTCGCGGTTGGGGTCGGAGAGCGTGAGCCAGTTGTCGCCACACGAGGTTGCGGCTCCGAGCAGCATTAGTCCCGCTAAGCTATTTATTATAAACTTTTTCATTGTTGTCACAAAAAATATAAATTGTGTGTGTTGTATTTATTACGCTGATTTCACTTTTAGAATGTCACCTGCAGGCCAAGAGTGAGCTGGCGGGTCGAGGGATATTGACCGGTATCATTACCCTGGTTCCACACTCCGCAAATGATGTCGGGGTCGTAGCCCTTATACTTAGTGATGGTGAGCAGGTTCTGGCCACTCACATAGGCACGCAGCTTGCGCACATAAATCTTCTTCGTGAGCTCCTCGGGGAAGGTGTAGCCAAGCTGAATGTTCTTCAGGCGCAGGAACGAGCCATCCTCAAGGAAGCGGTCCACATTGGAGAGGTTGTTGTCGGTGGAGCTGGCATACATGCGCGGGTACTCGGTCGAGGGGTTGTCCCACGTCCAGGGTGTCACGTCGGCGGGGAGGTTGTCCACAGTGAATGCGAGTGTGGCATAGCGCACGTCGTTGAATATCTTGTTGCCCTGCTTGCCGGCCCAGAACATATTGAAGTCGATGCCCTTCCACGAGCAGGAGAAATTCAGTCCATACTCAAACTTGGGCAGCGGGCTGCCGCACCACACGCGGTCATCGTTGTTAATCTGGCCGTCGCCATTGGCGTCGATGTAGCGCATATCGCCGGGCTTGGCGTTGGGCTGAATGAGCTTCACGGTGCCGTCGGGCAGCGTGGTGGTGTGCTCAAACACCTCGTCCATGCTCTGGAACACGCCATCGCTCTGAATCATGTAGAAGTCGCCTATGGAGCGTCCCACCTCCGAGCGGTTGATGTTGTTCACACCTGCCTCATAGTAGGTGTCGCCAAGGCGCAGCACCTTGTTGCGCACGGTGGATATGTTGGCCGACACTGAGTAGTTGAAGTCGCCCACCTGGTCGCGCCAGCCTATCATGAACTCAATGCCTCGGTTGCGCATCTCGCCATAGTTGGTCCACATCGACGACACGCCGGTGACCCACGCGGTCTTGATGTTGAAGAGCAGGTCGGTCGACTTGGAGTCGAACCACTCCACCGAGCCGAAGAGGCGGCTGTTGAGCAAGTCTAAGTCAACTCCCACATTGGTAGTGGTCTTTGTTTCCCAGCCAAGGTTCACATTCACGCGCGAGGCCTGAGTGGCTCCCTGGTGCATGGTCTCGTTGCTTGTGGGGCCGAAGATTGCCCAGTAGCCCTCATACGGACCGGTGTGGTCGATGTCGGGGATATAGTCGTAGTTGCCCAGGGCCTGCATGTCGCCAATCTTACCCCAGCTGCCGCGCAGCTTCAGGTTGTTCACCACGGGGCGAACCGACTCAAAGAACTTCTCCTCCGAGATTTTCCAGCCAAGCGATGCCGAGGGGAAGTTACCACGGCGGTTGTTGGGGCCAAACTTCGAGCAACCATCGCTGCGGAAGTTGAACTGCACCAAGTAGCGGCCATCGTAGTTATAGTCGAGGCGGCCAAGATAGGACACCATGCGGCGCTCCTGCGATGAGCCCCACATATTGTTCATAGTGCCCACGAGGTCGATTTGCTCCAGGCCGTCGACCTTCTGGTTGTAGCCCTGCGCACGCAGGTAGTGCCAGTTGACTTTCTCGGTGGTGTAACCCACAAGTGCGCTCACATTGTGCTTGCCGAAGCTCTGAGCATAGTTGAGCGTGTTCTCGATGATGAGGGTGGCACGCTCATCGCGCACGTCGTCGAGCACATTGTCGTAGCGCTGCTCGCCCGATGCCATGCGCATGGTGTAGCAGTGGTTGAACGTCTTGGTGCGGCCAAACCATGCATCCACACCGAAGTTGAACTTATAGGTGAAATAGTTGAAGAGCTTGAGCTCGGCAGTGACGTTGCCTATCACGCGGTCGTTCACCTGGTTGTTGCGCACCGACTTCTGGTTGGCCACGGGGTTGGAGGCATAGGTGGGGAAATCGGCGCTGCCGTAGCCGAAACCGCCCTTGTGCGAAGGCTCATCGGGGTCATACACCGGAATGACCGACGGCATGGAGAGCGCATTGGAGAATGAGCCGCCATTGGTGGTCATGTTGTCGGTGTGCTGGAAGGTGAGGTTCTCGGCAATCTTGAAGTTGCCAAAGGTGGCGTCGCTGTTGATGCGGGCGGTGAAGCGCTCATACTCCGGGCCGGCGAGCACGCCCGTCTGGCTGAAGTAGCCGGCGCCCACGGCCATGTTCACGTTGTCGCTTCCCTGAGGGGACAGGAGGTTGTGGTCGTGAGTGTGTCCCACCTGGAACACGGCCTGCTGCCAGTCGGGATTGGGAAGCATCGGGCGTTTCTCAGTTCCGGCGGCCGGCCATGCGGTGGTGGGAT
>CAMGFF010000111.1 GCA_946055125.1 uncultured Prevotellaceae bacterium
ATACATGCGCACGCCGGCGCGATATATCCTCGCGGCAAGCACGGTGATGCCAAATGCGGTGGCATAGAGCAGCGCCACACTTAGCGCAATCTCCCACACCGGAACGTTGTAGGGGAGACGCACCATCATCACCACAGGCGACGTGAATGGAATCATCGAGCACCAGAAGGCGAGGTTGCCATCGGGTGTCTCGGCGCACGCAATGCCGGCCCACAACGCAAACACCATTATCATCATTATCGGTGTGGTGAATTGCGATGCATCGCTCTGCTGATCCACGGCCGACCCGAATGCCGCAAATAGCGACGAATAGAGCAGGAAGCCGCCGAGGAAGTAGAGCAGGAAGCAGGTGATTATCTGCACATAGTTGACAGAGAGGATTATCTCAATAATCTCGCTCATCGTCCCATCGCCCAGCATGTTGCTCAGTGCCGCTGCGGTGTCGGCTGCGGTGCTGCCAGTTGCAATAGAGCCGCCCATGGCTATGCCGAATATTGAGCTGCCTATGCCCATGAACACCACCCAGATGGCAATCTGCGTGATACCCACAAGGCCCACGCCTATAATCTTGCCCAGCATTAGCTCAATGGGGCGGCAACTGCTCACGATCACCTCCACGATGCGATTGGTTTTCTCCTCAATCACGCTGCTCATTATCATTGCGCCATACATTAGCACAAACATATAGGTTAGCAGCGACAGTGCCATTCCCAGAATGCTGGCAAATGTGGCCGACGAGCGCTCCTCGCTGCCGTCGTCGCTCCACTTCACGCTGTCGGCGGTCACGTTCACGCGGCAGTTGTCGATTATCTGTTGCAGATTCTCCACGCCATAGGATTTCACGCGCTCATCGCTCAGAGCGGTGCGCAGACACTCCTCCACGAGGGAGATGAGCGACGATTTCACGGCATTATCGGAGTAGATGCACACCCGAGGCACGCTATCCACATTGGCAGGAATCACCAGCACGGCATAAACATTCTCGGTGCCGGTGTAGAAGTCGCGCACGTGGGCGGCACCCACCGGGGTTATGTCGTGGAATTTATATCCCTCGTCGTTCTCAAGAGCCGAGAATAGGCGGTGCGTTTCATCGACCACTGCCACCGTCTGCTCCTCGCTGGTGTTGAAGTACATGAGCAGCCCGGGCAGGGCGAAGCAAAGCACGCTGATGAAAGGTATGAAAAGAGTCATGACAATGAAAGATTTGCGCCCCACTATCGACATATATTCGCGCTGAATGATCAGCGACAGGCGGCTGCGGTTGTTGTTGTTGCTGCTGTGGTTCATGCTGTTGCCTCCTTTCGTTGCACGGTTTCGATGAATACTTCGTTCATGGTTGGCAGTTTCTCGGAGAAGCCTGCCAGCTCGTAGTTGCTGTTGATGTAGGCTATGGCGTCGCGGGTGGCCACGCCCTCACTGAGCCGTATCTCGGCGTGAATGCCGCCTGCCTTGGTGGCAGTGCACGCCTCGACGGAGAATAGCCCCTCGACGGGGGCAAGCGGCTCGGCTGTGGTAAGCTCTATTTCGTAGAGGTGCTTGCTGTAGCGTCGGCGCACGTCGGTGACATCGCCCTCGAGCACCACGCGCGAGTGGTTGATGAGCGTGATTCGCTCACACACCTCCTCCACCGATGCCATGTTGTGAGTAGAGAAAAGAATGGTGGCGCCTTCGTCGCTCAGCCGCAAAATCTCGCGCTTCAGCTGGTTTGCATTGACGGGGTCGAATCCCGAGAAAGGCTCGTCGAAGATGAGCAGACCGGGGCGGTGTATCACCGTGGCGATAAACTGCACTTTCTGTGCCATGCCCTTCGATAGCGCCTCAATGGGCTTGTTTCGCCACTCGGTGAGGTCGAAGCGGCGCAGCCACTCGTCGGTGGCAGCCATCGCGTCGCTGCGCGACATGCCCTTGAGGCGGCCCAGGTATATTATCTGCTCGGCCACTTTCATTTTCTTGTAGAGGCCGCGCTCTTCGGGCAGGTAGCCAATGTTGCGCACGTCGGCATCGCTCTGAGGCTTTCCGCAGAAAAGCACCTCGCCGCTGTCGGGCTGTGTGATGCGGTTGAGGATGCGAATGAGCGAGGTCTTACCGGCGCCGTTGGGACCCAGCAGGCCGTAGGTGCACCCCTGGGGCACGGTGAGGCTCACGTCGTCGAGAGCGCGGTGCCCCGCATATTGCTTCACCACGTTCTTTACTTCAATGAAATTCATAGTTTCTTCGTTTCTTTAGGAGTGTTTTTGCTAAAAAAAAGGCGGACTGGTGCAAAGCCCATGCCCGCCTCCTTGTGTGTGTTGCTAATTAGTTTTTGTTACTTAGTGACTCGCTCAAGCCACTTCACCATGCCCAGCATCACGCCCATCGAGCACAGGCAGAAGCCCGCAAACACTGCCCAGCACATCCACTGCTGCGGAAGCTCATTGAGCATAGTCACGCCAAGGGCGATGAAGAGGTTGCCCACGGCGGTGGCTGTGAGCCACAAGCCCTGACAGATTCCCTGGAGGTGCTTCGGCGCCACCTTCGACACAAATGACAGACCCAGCGGTGAGATGAAGAGCTCGGCCACGGTGAGGAAGAAATAGGTGAGAATGAGCACATAAGGGCTGGCCTTCATCGACATCTTCACTGCATCGCCGAGTGCCTTAAACTCGGTGCCCGAGGGATAATTGAAGGCAGCGGCCACGATGACGAGGAAAATATAGGCACAAGCCGTGATAAACATACCCAGGGCGATTTTGCGCGGAGTGGAAATCTCCTTGCCACGGGCTGCCAACGCTCCAAATATCCACATGATTATCGGGGTGAGCACTATCACGAAGAATGGATTGATGCACTGCCATATCTCGGGAGCAACCGAGTCGGTGGCTACGAAGTCGCGAGCGAACACCGAGAGCGACTGCCCATTCTGGTGGAATGAGAACCAGAAGAACACAGCCACGCCAAGCACTGCGAAGAGTGCATACATGCGCTGGCGAATCTCCTTGGCGTCGGCCTGAACCTCCTCCACGGCAGCCTTGGTGGCAGCTTTCACTTTCTTGGCTGGATTGGGCAGCTGCTTCATCACATAGATGAAGATGCCGAGCGAGATGAGCATTGCCACCACCGATGCGATAAAGGAGAAGTGCACACCGGTGTTGAAAATCTCAAGATACTGTGTGGTGAACGATGCGTCGACAGCCCCGCTGTGTCCCACTTCGGCCGCGAGCTTGGTGAGGTTGGCCATGTCGGTGTCGCTCATATTGGGATTCTCATTGAAGATGTGGCACAGGCGAGGGAGGTCGGAGTTATAGGCCAGGTTGTGGGCCTTGAGCCAGAACTCGCGCAGGAGCGGAGCCACAAATGGGGCAATCACTCCGCCAATGTTGATAAACACATAGAAAATCTGGAATCCGGAGTCGCGCTTCGACTTTGCCTCCTCGAGAGCCTCGGGGCCTTTCTTGGCAGCCTCGGCCTCGAAGTTGTCGTACATCTGCCCCACAATGGCCTGCAGGTTGCCCTTGAAAAGGCCATTACCAAAGGCAATGAGGAGCAGGGCAAAGCAAGTGAACGCCAGCACCCACGAGAAGCTGCCCGTGGCCTGCGAGAACACCGGAATGGAGAGCAGCGCGTAGCCCGAAGCCATCACCACAAGGCCCGAGATGATGGTGCCCTTATACTTCTGCGTGCGGTCGGCAATCATGCCTCCCGGCAAGCTAAGCACATAAATCAAGAAATAGAACACTGCATATATCCAGCCCGCCGCATCGTCGCTGATACCAAACTTCGAGCACAGGAAGAGCAGCAGCACTGCATTCATGATGTAGTAGCCAAAGCGCTCGCCCATGTTGGCAAGTGCGGCTGGAATAAGCCCCTTGGGATGCTCCTTGCGGGCCTTGATAATGTAGAACACCAAAAACGGCACTACGATAATTAACACAGCAAACAGAATCATAAGCGATTGATTCGTCTGCCAAAGATTTGCAATTGTCTCAGCCATATAATAATCGTTTTTTAATTAATATTTTCAGAACAAAGCACACAGCGAGGGCACTCAGCCCACGGCACAAAATCTCAAGCGCCCTTTGCCTCAAATGCAAGGGCGTACATGCGCATTTGCTTCACCATAGCCACCAGGCCATTGCTGCGGGTGGGCGACAGGTGCTCCTGCAAGCCCACTTCCTTGATGAAGTAGAGGTCGGCAGCAAGGATGTCCTTCGCCGTCTGCCCCGAGAGCACGCGGAGCAGCAGCGCGATAATGCCCTTCACGATGATGGCGTCGCTGTCGGCCGTGAAGGTCACCGTGCCGCCCTCGCCCGCCCTGGCATTAATCCACACGCGGCTCTGGCAGCCCTCAATAAGGTATTCGGGCGTCTTGAATTGCTCGTCGAGTGGCTCAAGCGCATTGCCAAGCTCTATGATATAGGCATAGCGGTCCATCCAGTCGTCGAAACCGCTAAACTCCTCAATAATCTCATCTTGAATCTCATTAATCGTAGCCATATTTTTCAATAATCTTCAATAAAACCTCCAAAATTACACATTTTCCTTCAAAATTGCAACGCCCCACACATTTTTCCCCACCATTCGCATCATTTTTCTCCGCGCCCGGCGAGGGCTGAGGCCGGCAGTCGCTTGGAGAAAAGAGTGAAGCTGCCCCGGGGAGTTAGTCCGGAGCAGCTTCGGGAGTATAGAGGTGATTCTTCCGGGGTAGGAAGAATCGGGGGTTGGGGTCGATTGATTGCAGATACTTCTTTTAGAAGAACTTTATCATCTTGTTCTCCACAGTGGTTGCGTTGCGGAGAATGTCGAGAGCGTGGTTCATCACGGCGTTGCTGCCGCGCTGCATAGCAAACTGGCGGTTGCCCTCCTCGGGAGTAGCGGTGCGCTGTGTGCGCTCCTGCTTAGTCACCTGGAATACATACACGCCATTGTTGCCTTTCACGGGGCCAACCACTTCGTTGAGCTTGGCAGTTGCCACGCGAGCTGTGAGATTCGACTCACCCACGCCAATCTTGGCGATGAACATCTGGCCGAAAGTCACCTGAGTGGTGTCGACCTTGGCGTTCATGAGAGTTGCATAGCCATTCAGGTCCTTGGCCTTGCCGGTGAGCTGAGCCATGAGAGCGTCGCCCTTCTTGTCGGCACGAGCCTTTGCGGTCATTGCGGTCTTCACGCGGTCGTTGTCGAGGCTCAGGTAGCCGGCCTTGTTCACGCGGTCGAGGGCCACGGTCACAATCTTGTCGCTGAGCTTCTCGATGGGCGACACGCTGCCCTCCGAGGCCTCGAAGAGCCACTTCACGTTCTTGCGGGAGCCGTCGATATTGTTGATTTGCGGGTCTTCGGCGGTTACGCTCACCGGTATGGCGTTGAAGCCGGCCTTGGCGGCGTTGGCAGCAAAGAGCTCGGCGGTGTTGTTGGTGTTGATAAACTCCTGCAATCCGTTGTTCAAGTCCTCAATTGTCTTGGTGCTGGGATAAACGGTGTAGGTGATATTGGCGATGTCGTAGACCATCTTAGGAGCCTTCTTCTCCACGAGCTTGCAGAAGTAGGCGCCCTGTGCGCTCTCCTGTAGGGCGAAGTAGCCCTCGCCGCCATTGAGCAGCTTGGTCTTAACCGAGTCGGGGGCTTGCAGGATTACCTGCCAAACGCCCTCCTGGCCCTGGGCGGCTTTGTTCTTCTGAATATCGGCAAAAGCCACTCCGGCATTGAGCTGAGCCTTGATGCTGTCCTGAAGCTTCTTGTCGCCCTGCACCATCATCACGTTGAGCTTCACCGAGTCGACTTCCATCTTCTTGCCGTTGAGCTTCACAATAGTATATACATTGGAGGCAAACTTGGGAGTGCTCACTGCACCCACCTGCGCCTCGGTGACGAAGTTCTTCACCTCGGTGTCGCGAATGTCGCTTGCGCGCACGCTCACCTCGTTGATAACCAGGTCGCTGTTGCTGCGCACCATGTCGATGCCCGGTGCGGTGAGCAGAGCCGCATAGGTGCTGTCGATCATGTCCTTGGCGGCATTGAGGTCGGCCGTAGAGGGAGCGATGTCGAGGGCTATGATGTGAGCCTCGCGCATTTCCTCATCGAGCTTGAACTGAGCCTTGTTCTCATCGTAGGCTTTCTTCACCTCGGCGTCGGAGGGCTCATAGTCCTTGTCGGCGAGTGTGGCGAAGTCCTGCTTCACGAAGTTGATAGTGTTGACGGTGGCGTTGTCCTCCCAGAGCTCCTTGCGGTCGAGGTCGTTGGCCTGCAGAGCGCCGGCAATAAGGTTCTGCAGCTTCTCATATTTGAGGCTGCGCTCCATGTCGTTCTCCATGTCGATCCAGCTCTCGCGGGCCTTCAGCACCTGCTCCTCGGGGATGCCATATTTAGAGGGGTTGAACAGCATATCGTGCAGCTGGTCGGGGCTCTCGGCTCCCATTTGGCGTGCAAATTGCATGATTTGCGGGCGGGCGTTCTTGCCGGTCATCGCGCCGGAGAGCTCGTCGTCGGTCACATAAATGCCCAGTGCCTCAATTTCCCGGTCGAGCAGAATCTCGCTCATCATCTGGTTAAGCACCTGACTTTGAATCACTGCGCCATCCACGCTTTGACCGCGCTCCTGGAGCTGTGCGCTCATCTTCTCATAGCGACGCTGGAACACTATTGCGTCGATTTTCTCGTCGCCCACCTTGGCGATGGTGTTGCCGTCGCCAAAGAAAGTTCTGCCTGAGGTGAGGAAGTCGCCCAAGATAAAAGCCAAGAGTGCCACTCCGATAACGACCGTCAGGAAAACTGCTTTACTTCTTATTTTCTCTAAAGCTGCCATTTAAGTATTTAAGTTTTTATTATATTCCTATTGTTGCCACCTTGCGCAAAAAAGCCTGTTCCCACTGCGGCTCACATCATTTCGGAGCCACGAAAAAGCCGGGGATTTACCTTTTTCCACGAGATAAAGCACGCAAAGATACCACTTTTTGTTTTTTCTCACAAATTTTTATGCCATTTTCCCACTCCGGCACTCAATTTTCTCATTTTTTCCACAAAAAATCTTTGAATAGGGGCTTTAGTATGTGTGAATTTGGCGGCAACGGCAAACGAAAAGCGCCTGCACAGCCAGGTGAAGATAGCGGAATAATGATTTGCTTGTGCCGGCGAGCGGCGGGCTTTGTGGTGATA
>CAMGFF010000112.1 GCA_946055125.1 uncultured Prevotellaceae bacterium
GCGTATTTTCACAAACTATATAGTATTACTTTAAGATTTACACATAAACACCTTAAAATTGGCTATTTATATCAAACTATAATTATTGTAAATACCATAAAAATAACATTTGCAAACAATTGCCGATCCAACACTAAGCCTACGCTATTGCAAATTTGTGTGATAAGATTCACAAACAGCCTGAGCCGAGCGTTTGCAAAAGCTAAAAGCACCACTCCCCCACCCTGCTTGAAAGCAAGTTGCAAACAGCAATAATTGACAATGCCAAATGGTAAAGTTACCAGATGTCTGTTATTGCGCTCCGTAAACCAACTAAAGTGAAAAAAACAGTGGATTTTCCAATAAACAGCACAGGCGACAGCACGCATTCAATTCTCAGCGAGTTGAGCCATGGCCTTTCGATATGCTAAAACACTCTACAGCACCATGCTACCCTTTGAAATCACTCAAAAATCACCATTTGCATTTTTTATCTGAAAAATAAATAGAGTGGCAAAAAAATGCCGAAGCAGCTTCTTGCTCCGGCTTAGGCACACGGCGGTGACCATGGCGCGATGATAAATGGGCCTCCCCTATCGTTTCAGCTCGTCTTTAAGGAATCGACCGGTTATTGAGCCTGGAGTCTCGGACACATGTTCGGGCGTGCCGGTAGCCATGAGCCGGCCGCCGGCAGCACCACCTTCGGGTCCCATGTCGATAATGTAGTCGGCACATTTAATCACGTCCATGTTATGCTCAATCACTATCATTGTGTTTCCTTTTTCCACCAAGCGGTTCAGCACATAGAGCAGCACCTTTATGTCCTCGAAGTGAAGTCCGGTTGTGGGTTCGTCGAGAATAAACACCGTGTTGCCGGTGCTCTTTCGTGCCAGCTCGGTGGCGAGCTTCACGCGCTGGCTCTCGCCACCCGAGAGAGTGCTCGAAGGCTGCCCCAGCTTTATGTAGCCCAGCCCCACCTCCTGCAGCACCTTTATCTTCTTGAGAATTGCAGGAATGGAATCGAAAAACTCCACGGCTTGATTTATCGTCATGTCGAGAATGTCGGCAATCGACTTTCCCTTGAATCTCACCTCGAGCGTCTCGCGGTTGTAGCGCTTACCGCCGCAGGTCTCACAGGGAACCAGCACGTCGGGGAGGAAGTTCATCTCCACCGTGTTGTATCCATTGCCCTTGCACGCCTCGCAGCGTCCGCCAGCCACGTTGAATGAGAAACGTCCGGGCTTGTAGCCTCGAATCTTCGCCTCGGGCAAGCCCACGAATAGGTTGCGAATGTCGGCAAACACACCCGTGTAGGTTGCGGGATTTGAGCGAGGCGAGCGTCCCAGCGGCGACTGGTCGACCGTCACCACCTTATCCACATTCTCTATTCCAATAATCTCGTCGAAGGGCAGCGGCTCTTGCAGCGAGCGGAAGAAGTGGCGGCTTAGAATGGGCTGTAGGGTACCATTCACCAGCGATGATTTTCCGCTGCCCGACACGCCCGTCACGCACACCATCATTCCCAGTGGGAAGCTCACATCCACGCCCTTCAGGTTGTTGCCACGGCAGCCTCGCAGGGTCAGCATCTTGCCATTGCCGGGGCGGCGATTCCCAGGCACGGCAATCTCGAGCGAGCCATTGAGGTAGCGGGCGGTGAGAGTGTCGCTCTTCAGCATCTCGGCGGGAGTTCCGGCAAACACCACGTTTCCGCCCTTGCGGCCCGCCTTGGGGCCAATGTCCACAATATAGTCGGCCTCCAGCATCATGTCGCGGTCGTGCTCCACCACCACCACGGTGTTGCCCGAGTCGCGCAGCTTCTTGAGCGACTCGATGAGGCGCACATTGTCGCGCTGGTGCAGGCCGATGCTCGGCTCGTCGAGAATGTAGAGCACATTCACGAGCTGCGAGCCAATCTGCGTGGCGAGGCGAATGCGCTGGCTCTCGCCGCCCGAGAGCGTTGCCGAGCCTCGGTTGAGCGACACATAGTCGAGTCCCACGTCGATGAGGAAATTGAGCCTGCTGAGTATCTCCTTCACAATCTCGGCAGCGATGGTCCACTGCTTGTCGGTCATCACGCTTCGAATGTTGCTCACGAAGTCGCGAAGCTCGAGAATATCCATCTGCGCCAGCTCGGCGATGTTCTTGCCGCCAATGCGGTAGTGCAGGGCCTCCTTGTTGAGCCTTGCGCCGCCGCACTCGGGGCACACGGTGCGCGAGAAGAATTGTCCCGCCCACTTCTGTGCCTCGGCAGAGGCATCGTCGGTCTGCTGCAGCTCAATGTATTTCAGCAGCCCGTCGAAGGTGGTGAAGTAGTTCGACGTGCTCAGCGTGGCAGTCTCAATGTCGAGCCGCTCATCGGTGCCATTCATAATCTCATCGATAGCCTCCTCGGGCACATTCTTCAGTGGGGTCTTCAGCGTTACGCCATATTTTTTGCAGATAGCGGCAATCTGCCAGAAGATGAGCGAGTTCTTGTATTTTCCTATCGGCGCGATGCCACCATCGTGGATTGAAAGCTCCATGTTGGGCAGCACCTTGTCACGGTCAATGAGGTTCACATATCCCAGTCCCTTGCACTTGCGGCACGAGCCTTGGGGCGAATTGAATGAGAAATTGTGCGGCGCCGGCTCGGCATACGACAGGCCGGTGACAGGATCCATAAGCTTGCGGCTGTAGTGGCCTATGCTGTCGGCTGCGTCCTTGTCGAGCACCATCAGCTCGCCGTCGCCCTGCTTGAATGTGAGGTCGACCGAGTCGGCAAGTCGCTCGCGCGATTTTCCGTCGGGTCGCATCTTGTCCACCACCAGCTCAACGCTGTGGTTCTTATATCGGTCGAGCTTCATGCCGTAAGCAATCTCGCGAATCTCGCCATCCACCCTCACGTTAATGTAGCCCTTCTTGCGCAGCTGCTCAAAGAGTTCCTTGTAGTGGCCCTTGCGGTTCTTCACCAGTGGGGCAAGCAAGTAGATACGGTGCCCGGCATATTTCTCCAGAATGAGGTGCACTATTTTCTCGGCGGTGAAATGCACCATCTTCTCGCCCGACAGGTAGGAATAGGCATCGGCGGCACGAGCGAAGAGCAGGCGCAGGTAGTCGTAGACCTCGGTGGTGGTTCCCACGGTGCTTCGAGGGTTCTTGTTCACCGTCTTCTGGTCAATCGAGATTACAGGACACAGCCCTGTAATCTTGTCCACGTCGGGACGCTCGAGCACGCCGAGCATATTCCGGGCATAGGCCGAGAAAGTTTCCACATAGCGGCGTTGGCCTTCGGCAAAGATTGTGTCGAATGCAAGCGACGACTTCCCGCTGCCGCTCAGTCCGGTCACCACCGTGAGCCTGTTGTGGGGAATCTCCACGTCGATATTCTTCAAGTTGTGCACACGCGCGCCAAGCACGCTCACACATTCCACATTCTTTCCGTCGATTTGCATCATTCTATAGAGATTTATGTTTTTATATAAATTTGAGTATCACTTCAAGAAAAAGCTCAGAGCTCAAAGCCCACAGCTCAATTCACCCACTTCTTGTTCCACACAGTGAATTTGCGCTTGCTGCGGTAGAGCTCGGTGGCGATGGGAATTTTCACCATGTAGGTTTTCTTCGCCTTGTTGGTGAGCGACGAGGCGCGAATCCAGGGGTTCAGCTCCCGCAGCTGGGCATAGCTTATTCCCCTCTCACGAGCCCATTGGCTCCAGCTCGCCACGCTGCCACTCACTGCCTCCTCCTTGCAGGCGATTGGTTGGTAAAGTTGCTTTGCCGTGAGGCGGTAGCCATAGGCCCTTGGGTTCTCCAACACCATTTTCATGGCGAGGAAGCGAAACACATAGCGCGAAGTTTCCTCGTTCAAGTAGAGGTCGAATGAGTTGTCCACAAGCTGCTTCTCGAGTGCGCCCGAAATGCGTCCCATTCCTGCGTTGTAGCTTGCTGCCACGGTAGCCCAGTGGCCATATTTCTTGTAACCGGCTTTCAGGTATTTGCAGGCTGCCACTGTCGATTTCTCGGGGTGATAGCGCTCGTCCACCTCATCATTCACCTCAAGCCCATATTGCTTTGCGGTGGCGGCGAGGAATTGCCAAAGCCCTGCGGCATTAGCACGCGAGTAGGCCCGCACGTTGAGGCTGCTCTCAATAGCGGCAAGGTAGATGAAATCCACAGGCACGCCATTCTGCTCCAGAATAGGGGCAATCAAGGGGAAGTAACGGTTGGCACGCTTCAGCACCTGCGAGGTGTTGCTGTGACCGTACACTATGCTCGTTAGCTCGCGGTCGAGCCGCTCGGCCATGTCTATTCTGTCGAGATTCACCGTTTCGCCTGCAAGCATGGCCTTCATGGGAATCTCGGGGTTAATCATTTCGGTGAACACACCATCGTCGTAATAGTTCTCGCTGTCGGTAGTGGCAGCCACACACGAGCACGCCACCACCACCGATATGCAGCAGGCAATCAGTCGTATTCTGTCGGTTATTTTCATGTCTTTGTGCTTGTTTATTCTCCGGCATCAGTGGAGCCGCCGGTGACACCCCTGTTGCTGTAGTTGATAATGTTGATGTCGCCTTTCAGGTTGTACTTCCGGCCGTCGGCGCCCCGGGCCTGAATCACATAGTAGTAGGTGCCCGATTTCACGAATTTTCCTTTATATTTTCCGTCCCAGCCCTGCGAGGGATCGCTGAGCTCACACATTTTCACGCCCCACTTATTGAAGATGTGGCACTGGAACTCCACAATCGATTTGTAGCTCACGCGCCACTCATCGTTCACACCCTCGGTCGATGTCGGGGAGAACACATTTGGGCACTCCAGAGCAGAAGTGCCAATCGCCACGGTGTAGGTCGCGCTCTCGGCCTCGCAGTCGCCATTGGCATTGTTGCCAATAAATCGCAGATAGAAAGTGCCGGCTTCGGTGAATGTGCTTGTCATTTCCTCCTCATTCTTTCGCATAACGATGTCGGCAAACTCGGCGTCGCGGGCCATCTGCCACTCCTTGTGCACCACGGCATCGGTGGGATAGGCTGAGAACGTCACAGTCACCGGCGCCGAGCCTCCAAGCGACTCACTCTCCACCTTCTTCTCATTGGCGTTGTCGCGCTCTTCCTGCACTGCGGTAGCCTCCACTGCCACGGCCTTGGTATTGTAGGAGTCACTTTCCACCACATCCTCCTCACCCCAGTATCGCAGCAGCTTGTCGCCGGAGAGGGTGAACTTGGTGTCGCAATAAGGAGCGGCCACCGAGATAGTAGGCTTCAGCACATCGAAGCTCTCCTCCACCAGCTTTTGCTCCCAGCGCAGCTCGTCGGCGTTCCACTCAAGGGTGCTGTAGGAGAGCTTCATCTCGCGGTCGAGCTTCTTGGGCACGCCGGTTATGGTGTAGTAGTTGATGTCGGGGCCGCTTCCTGCCACATCGAGCATCACAGTGCCGCAATCCTGCTCCGCACTTAGGGAGATGGCATCGAGGCTCAGGTAGTAGTCGAGGTAGTTAACCACCCACACATAGGTGCGTTTGGTACCCTCCTCAATAATATATCCGCAGTTGGGAATCACGTCGATTGTAGTCACAGCACCGTTGCGCCTCACCGTGGTTATCTCCTCGGCATAGCCTCCACCCTGTGCGCCATATTTGAGCCACACCACACTGGCGCCGGCACTGGCTGCAGTGTAGCTCATAGTCACTCCGTCGCACCGGTTGAGCACATAAATATGATTCAGCCCGGTGCTTGCTGCCGGCGTTTCGGTGAACACCGGCAGCGAGTTGCCGGAAAAGCTCACCTGAGCCACCGCACTGCCGCCACAGCCAATCGCGGTGGCAAGCAAAGCAATAAATATAGACTTTTTCATTTGTAGCATTTTGATAATTCATCGTCTTAAAGGACAAAGTTACATTATTTCGCCGAGTTATCCACACAATTCGCCACATCTTTTTCTAAAAGTTTCCCAGAATGACAGAATGACAACGATTTCGGATGCTTGCTACAAGAAAGAGGCGTATTCTGCACGAACACGCCTCTTCTCTTCTTGTATTATAGTCGGTAAGTAATTACTCTGATACTACCTCGAATGGGATCTCCACCGAAACTTCCTTGTGGAACTTGATTGTGGCCTTGTAGCTTCCCACTTCCTTCACAGCGTCCTTGAGGTATATTATCTTGCGGTCAACGGTGTGTCCGAGCTTCTCAAGTGCCTCAGCAATCTGAATGCTGTTCACCGATCCGAAGATTGTGCCTGTTGAGCTTGTCTTGGCGCCGATAGTGAGTGTTACGCCCTCGAGTGCAGCTGCGGCAGCCTCGGCATCGGCCTTGATCTGGGCAAGCTTGTGGGCGCGTTGTCTTTGATTCTCAGCCAGCATCTTCAGAGCCGAAGGTGTGGCGATTACAGCTTTCTGTTGCGGAATAAGATAGTTACGGCCATAACCGCTCTTCACTTCAACCACGTCGTCCTTGTAACCAAGGTTTGCTATATCTTCTTTTAATATTAATTTCATAATGTGTTTCCTCCTGTGTTGTGTTAATTATTTCATCAAGTCGGTTACGTAGGGAAGCAGTGCGAGGTGACGTGCACGCTTCACGGCTTGAGCCACTCTTCTCTGGAACTTGAGCGAAGTTCCGGTGATGCGGCGGGGAAGAATCTTGCCCTGCTCGTTCAAGAACTTCTTGAGGAACTCAGGGTCTTTGTAGTCGATATACTTGATACCGCTTCTCTTGAAACGGCAATATTTCTTCTTCTTCACGTCCACTGAGAGCGGGGTGAGGTATCTGATTTCTGATTGAGTCTGTGCCATAATTAATCCTCCTTCTTTTCCTCTTCGTTAGTAGTAGTGTTTGCTTTAGCGCCCTTGAGGCTTCTTCTCTTGGCTGCATACTCGGCAGCATACTTGTCGAGACGGAATGTCAAGAAGCGGAGCACTTTCTCCTCGCGACGGAAAGCAATCTCGAGCTTCTTTACCACCTTGGGCTCAGCGTCGAACTCAATGAGAGTGTAGAATCCGGTGGATTTGTGCTGAATGGGATAAGCGAGCTTGCGCAGTCCCCAGTTCTCCTCGTTCACGATAGACGAGCCGTTCTCGGTGAGAACAGCCTTGAACTTATCTACCGTTTCCTTCATCTGTGCATCAGACAAAACGGGAGTTAAAATGAAAACGGTTTCGTAA
>CAMGFF010000113.1 GCA_946055125.1 uncultured Prevotellaceae bacterium
TTCAATCAGGAAAGCGGCAATGGCAGTGATTGCATTGCTATTGCCGGCTACAATCTTTGCCTTGCCGGTGGCCGAGCGGCACACCCACGCCACCGAGGCACAGGCAGTCGAGGCAAGTGCGCAGTTTAGCCGCGTGTACCCCGGCGTGCGCCCGGGTCACTTCATGACCACCGGCGCAACAACCCGGGGGCTGAAGTATCCGCAGGCGGCCGCGCTTGCCGCCGGCACCGAAGGCTGCACTATTTATGGCAGCCTGCTGGGCGGCGCTGGCTATGGCAGCGACATACCCTACGGAATCTATTCTTTCCCCTCTACCACGGCCAGCCCCGTGACCCCGGTGGTGGAGAACTCGTCGCTTAATGCCAATGGAGGTGGCGTGCTTGTCGACGACAAGTATTGCTTCGTGAACTTCTTCGACACCGGCATGGGCGGCATTTTTGCATATTACTATGTGTATGACACCGAGACGTGGACCCGCCGGCACTCCAACCGCGTGCAGCTCTCGAGTGTGGCCACCGACCTCACCTACGACCCGGTGACCAAGAAAGTGTATGGCTGCTTCATCAACGACACACAGGACGGATATGTGTTTGGCACGATGAGCACCGACGATGGCAGCGTGCTGCCCATCAGCGAGCTTGGCACGCCGCTCTTCTGCGTGGCGGCGAGCAACGAAGGAGTGATATATGCCGTTGATGGCACCGGCCGCCTCATCACGCTCGACAAGAGCAGCGGCGACCAGACCATCATTGGAAACACGGGAATCACGCCGAAATACACACAGAGCGCCACATTCGACCCCAAGACCAACACCCTCTACTGGGCGGCGATAAACGACACCACCGACGCGCTCTACACCATCGACACCACCACCGGAGTAGCCTCGCTCGTGGGGCACTTCATGGGGCAGGAGGAGTTTGGCGGCCTGTTTATCTATGGAGCTGCGGCTGTGGCGAGTGCGCCTGCGGCAGTGGAGAATCTTACCGTGGACTACGACACATCGACCACGGCCACAATGACGGTGACTTTCACCATGCCCACCACCACCTATTCGGGTGAGCCACTGAGCGGAGAGCTTGAATATGTAATCAGCCTCAACGACGTGGAGCGCATAGTGGACAGCGCCGAGGCTGGGGCCACGGTGAGCGAGCGCATCGGCAACACCACGGTGGGCGAATTCAAGGTGGCAGTGCGTGCCCGCAACGCCGCCGGCGACGGGCCCGCCGAGAGCGTGCGCCAGTGGATAGGCCGCGACACCCCGGCAGCCCCCGAGAACCTTGCCGCCACGGTTGATGGTGGCTCAATCACCCTCACATGGGAGGCCCCCACACGCGGACAGCACGATGGCTACCTCGACGCCTCGCAGCTCAACTACAAGATAATCCGTTATCCCGAGGCCCGAGTGATTGCCGACCGCCTCACAACCACCACCTACACCGACACCCCGGCTTCGATGTCGCTATCGGCCTACTGGTATGACGTGATAGCATTCTCGGGCAACAGCGAGGGTGCGGCTGCCACCACCGGCAAACTGCTTGTGGGCGACGCATTCACCGTGCCTTATAGCGAGACATTCGACCGCGAGGCAAATTTTGAGCTGTTCACCGTGATCGACGCCAATGCCGATGGCGTGACCTGGAAGCTCGATGGCGGAGGCTCGGCCTCGTGTGCCTACAGCACCAAAGAAAGCATGAACGACTGGCTCATCACGCCGCCAATCCACCTCTCGAAAGACTACCTCTACCGCATGAAGATGAGTACACGCTCGGCATCGAGCGGCTGGCCCGAGAAGATAAGGGTGGCAGTGGGCAAGGCCCGCACCGTGGAGGCTATGACACAGGAGATAGTGGGCGTGACTGTGGTGAACTACATCGACAGCCGCACCACCGAGGCGATATTCAAGGTTGATGAGGAAGCCGACTACTATCTTGGCTTCCAGTCGGTGAGCGACGCGCAAATGTTTAAGCTCTATCTCGACGACATCGCCGTGGAAGAGGCTGCATCGGTGAATGCTCCCGCCACAATTGCCAATCTCACCCTCACCCCCGGCGAGCAGGGAGCAAAGAAGGTGACAGTGAGCTTCACAGCCCCTGCCACCACAGTTGGCGGCGCTGCGCTTAGCACCGTGCCGTGCATCACCCTGCGCCGTGGCAACGCAATAGTGAAGACATTCAAGAACGAGGCAGCCGGCGCCACAATCACTTATGTAGACGAGGCGTGCGACCTGGGCAGCAACACCTATGCCGTGTATGCCAGCAACGACGATGGCGATGGCATAGAGGCATCGGCGAGCGTCTTCGTGGGTCCCGACAAGCCCGGCGAGCCGCGCAACGTGCTGCTGAAGGACGAGGGCGGCAAGGCAGTGCTCACCTGGGAAGCCCCCGAGGGAGGCATGAACGGCGGCTATGTGGATCCCGCCAATCTCACCTATCACATCCTCTTTGGCAACGACGAGAGCACAGTGATAGCCATGAACGTGAATGGCACCAGCTACACATTCGACCCCATTGTGGGCGAGGGACAATATGCACAGAAGTATATCGTGTTTGCAGTGAACGACAAGGGCGTTGGCTATGGCACGGCATCTAATATCATCGTGTTTGGCGAGGCCTACGAGCTGCCATTCAAGGAGTCGTTTGCAGGCGCAACGGTGAGCTACGACACCTGGGGCATTATCGACGACGACCTTGAGAACTCGGGCACCTGGGAGCTGCTGGCCTACGGATCTATGCCTGCCGCCACACCCCAGGACAACGACGGCGGACTGCTCACCTTCGTGCCTATGTATGCCGGCGATGAGGCATATCTCTATTCGGGCAAGATCGACCTCTCGAAGGCCATCAACCCCGAGCTGGAGTTCTACTTCTTCTATCCCAATGGCTCGCAGAACGAGCTGATAGTGGAGGCAACGACCAATGGCTATGAATTTGATGCGATAAAGGACATTAAGATGGCCGACTACAGCGGCAGCAGCGAGTGGAAGAAGGTGACTGTGCCTCTGGGCACCCTGAAGACCAAGAGCGGCTATATTCAGCTCGCATTCCGCGCCATAGCGCACGACGGACTCGCAAGCACCCACATCGACAACATAGCAGTGACCGACGTGCTCGACTACAACCTTGAGGCCACATCAATAAGCGCTCCCAAGCGCATGGCGGTGGGCACCGAGGCCACCATCACCGTGAAGGTGAGCAATGTGGGCACCAAGGCATTCGGCACCGGCTCATTTGCCGTGGCCCTCTACCGCGACGGCACGAAGGTGGCCGAGAACCGTGGCGTGACACTGCTTGCCGGCAGCTCGCGCGACTATACCTTTGCGCAGACTCTCGACGGCACTGCCGGCGACAGTGTGGAATACCATGCCGTGGTTGAGAGCGACACCGATGAGAACCTCAGCAACAACACCACCGGCAGAGTGGTGGTGGAGGTGAAACACCCCCACTTGCCCGCTCCCACAGGCCTCACAGCCACAGCCGGCGAGGGCTGCGTGACCTTGGCATGGACCGCAGCCGACCCCGCCGAGACCGTTGCCGAAACCGACGACTTTGAGGACTATGAGGCATTCACCACGAGCAATATCGGCGACTGGACTCTTGCCGATGTGGATGGCCAGGGCACTGCCTACTTTGCGGCCACTTGGCCCAACCGTGGCGCGGCACAGGCCTTCATCGTGTTTAACGCTCCGGCTATCGGAGCCGACTACGACAGCGGCTATGAGAGCGACTGGAAAGCCCTGAGCGGCGACCAGTGCCTCATCTCGTTCATTGCCGAGGCCGGAACCACCAACGACTGGCTAATCTCGCCCAAGCTCAGTGGCAAGGAGCAGACAATATCATTCTTTGTGAAGGGTGTTTCGGGCTACACCGACAGTTATGAGGTGCTCACCAGCACAGCCGAGTCGGCCATCAACCGCGCCAGCTTCACTGCCATTGCAGGGCTTGGAGGCACAGCCCCCTCGGCATGGACCAAGGTGGAATTTACTGTGCCGGCAGGAACCACTTATTTCGCAATTCGCCACACTGCCGACGTGGAGAATGGCTTTGCGCTGCTCATCGACGATGCCACATTCCAGGCCGAGGCAGTGGCCACGCCGTCGCTGCTTGGCTACAACATCTATCGCAATGGTGTGAAGCTCAATGCCGAGGTGATTGCCGAGTGCAGCTACGCCGACAACTCACCCATCGAGGCTGCCTGCTATAACGCTACGGCAGTGTATAACCTTGGCGAATCCTCATTCTCCAATACTGCTACTGCCACCGAGGGCGGTGCCGAGCTTACCGAGGGTGGCGCAATAGCCGTGACCGGCGGCCGCGGAGCGATTGAGGTGGCTTGCCCGGCCGGAAGCCGCATTGGCGTGATTGCAGCATCGGGCATGGAGGTGCAGGGCTGCATTGCCACCGATTGCCGCACCGCTATCGCTGTGGCGCCGGGTGTGTATGTGGTGAAAGTGGCCGGCACCGTACACAAGGTGATTGTGAAGTGAGCTGTGAGAACTTTTTTGTGATAAGAATTAAATAAAATAATTAGAATACACTACTGAGAATTATGAATTTTGAAACTTTTATTTCACGCAGCAAGGCAGCTGCTCTGGCTCTTGTGGCTGGCTGCTTTGCCGCCAGTGCCACTACCGTGACTCTCGACGCGGCCGGCACGCTTGCTGCCGCTCTTGGCGACGGCGCCAATGAGATTGCTGAACTGAAGATTGTGGGCCCGGTGAGCAACTCCGACATTAAGCTCCTGCGCAACATGGCGGGCCGCGACGACTACAATGACCCTACTACCGGCCAACTGACAGTCCTCGACCTCTCGGAGGCGCAGATTGTGGCCAACAGCAGCGATGGATTCTACTTCAGGACTTATCCTAAGAGCAACACCACCGAGGACAATATCGTGGGCAACAATATGTTTCGCGACCTCAACCTCAAGTCGCTCCAGCTCCCGGCCGGAGTGGTGAAGATTGGCACGAGCGCATTCAGCGGCTGCGCCATTGAGTCGCTCGTGGTGCCTACCGGTGTGGTGACTATCGACAGTGAGGCTTTCTCGGGCTGCTCCGCGCTTGCCTCGATTGAGCTTCCCGAGGGTGTGTCGGCCATTGGCGCAAATGCTTTCCAGGGCTGCACGAGCCTCACCGCCATTGAGCTTCCGGGTATCACCGCCATCGCCGATGGCTTGCTCAATGGTTGCAGCAACCTGACGAGTGTGACAATCCCCGGCACTGTGGCTACAATAGGCGGCAATGCGTTCCAGAACTGTGGCAGCCTCACGGTGCTCACCCTGCCCGAGTCGGTGTCTTCGCTGGGCTTCTGGTGCCTCAAGGGCACTGCCCTCACCGAGCTTCACTGCAAGGGCACTGTGCCTCCCGCCACCGCCTATGGCGTGCTCGAGGGCGTGAACACCGCCACCTGCACCCTCTATGTGCCTGAGGGCGCTATCAACGTGTACAAGGCCGACACCTACTGGGGCGCTTTTGCCAACATCGTGGAGGAAGCTGCCGATGAAACCGATGTGGATGTGATGGTAGTGGAGCTCACCGAGCCGGGTCAGCTTGCGGCGAAAGTGGGCGAGGACAACAAGTATCTCGTGAAAGACCTCACCGTGAGCGGACCGCTTGGCGGCAGCGACCTCGATTTCATTCGCCAGATGGCCGGACGCAACTTCAACCAGGAATACACGGCCGGCACGCTCAAGCGCCTCGATATGTCGGGGGCCACTCTTGTGTATCAAGGCTCCTACGATGACCGTGGGCTTCGCGTGCCTGTTGAGGCCGACTACTACGCCTACAATGAGGCTACCCTTGGCGGCGACTCGCCAATAAAAATGGCGGCGCGACAGGACGCACTGCCCGAACTTGTGTTCACCAAGACCACGCTCGAGGAGGTGATACTTCCCACATCGCTCAAGGTAATCTACTCGTCGTTCTCGGAGTGCTACAACCTGAAGGGTACAGTGGTGATTCCCGAGGGTGTGACCACCATAGGCGACTATGCCTTTGAGGGCTGCTATCAGGTGGAGGAGTTTGTGCTGCCATCTACGCTGGTCGATGTTAATTCGCTCCGTGCCGCCGCCAACACCAGCGCGATTTGCGCCCATGCCTTCGACGGCTGCGCCTCACTCACCACGATAGCGATTCCCGAGAGCGTGCTCTACATTCGCGACGCAGTGTTCCAGAACTGCCGCAGCCTCAGCGAGGTCACTCTCCCTGCCGGTGTGAAGCAGGTGGGGCAGATGGCATTTGGCGGCTGCACCGGTCTTCGCCGCATCAATGTGCAAGGCCAGAACACCTCGGCCTACTATCAGGCATTCTATGGTATGGACAAGGACAACTGCGTGGTGGCTGTGCCGAGCAGCAGCAAGTCGTGGTACAAGAATGCCGATGAGTGGATGGAATTTCTCAGCATCATAGCCTATGGCTCGACAGCACAATTCACCATCAGCGTGAATGATGCGGCCAATGTGACCGTGACCGACGGCACCGGCGCAGCCATTGAGCTTGAGAATGGCGACAGCACCGTGCTCTCAGCAAGCATCCTTAATCCGCTCACCATCACGGCAGCCGGCGGCTACGCAGTGGAGATAAGCCTCGATGGCGTAGCCAAGGAGGCTGCCACTCTGGCCGTGGGTGCTGAATCGACACTCACGCTCACCGTGACCAACCTCTCGGGCATGAAAGATGCTGCCGTGGCGCAGGAGGCTATCAGCGTGAAAGCCGGCGTGCTGCGCGCCGAGGGCGAGATTGCAGTGTATGCCACATCGGGCGTGAAGGTGGCAAGCGGCAACGACGAAATAAGCGTGGCAAATCTGCCGGCTGGAATCTACATTGCCAAGGCAGGAGACCATGTGGTGAAGTTTGTGAAATAACACACAAAGGTAAATTAATAAACCTCCCTGAAATCCGGGGAGGTTTTTTTATAGGTAAGAGGTAAGGGGTGAGTGAGGGTGAATGAGGGTGAGTGGGGCGGAAAAATATGTGGGATTTCTTGGGTTTTTACAAATTTTGGGTTACCTTT
>CAMGFF010000114.1 GCA_946055125.1 uncultured Prevotellaceae bacterium
ACACGAAAATAGGAGATAAACACCCTATGATTAGTGTTTACCTCCTACTCGATTGTTATTTTATGGCGTGAGTTGAGCTTGGCTGCCGCAATGAGAGGTTGCGACAACAATATTGTTGCATCACCTGCGGCTGCCACGCAATCGGGCGGCACGGTGGGCGATGTGGTGGAAGACAGGCGCGGGGCGCTTACTTCTTGTTGAGAGTAGCCTCCACCTCGGGGGCGATGCCGGCAAGCTCGGGGTCAATCATGATGCGGCCGCAATACTCGCACACGATCACCTTCTTGTGCATCTTGATTTCCATTTGGCGTTGAGGCGGGATTCGGTTGAAGCAACCACCACAGGCGTTACGCTGAATGTAGACGATACCCAGGCCATTGCTGTTCATCTTGCTCTTGCGAATGCGCTTGAAAGCGGCAAGGAGATACTTGTCGTCGATTTTGTTTTCGAGCTTCTTTGCCTGGTCGCGGAGCTTCTCCTCGTCCTGCTTAGTTTCGGACACGATTTCGTTGAGTTCGCTTTTCTTTTCCTCGAGAATGTGCTTGCGGTCGGCGATGTGGTTAGTGGCCACATCCACGTCGGCGTGCTTCTGCTCGATTTGTCGGGAGAAGTCGTTGATTTTCTTCTCGGCAAGCTCGATGTTGAGGTGCTGATATTCAATTTCCTTGGAGAGGAAGTCGAACTCGCGGTTGTTTCGTACGTTGTCCTGCTGCTGAGTGTACTTGTCGATAAGAGCGGCAGCCTCGTCGATAGCCTTGTGCTGAGCGCGAATACCGGCGTTGAGCTCGTCGATGTCGGCCTTGAAGTTCTGGATACGAGTTTCGAGGCCGGCGATTTCGTCCTCAAGGTCTTGAACCTCAAGAGGCAGCTCGCCTCGGATAATCTTGATACGGTCGATTTTCGACAGGATAGTCTGGAGCTCATAAAGAGCCTTTAGTCGCTCCTCTACGGTAAGTTCTTTTTCTTGTTTATCAGTAGCCATTTGCTTACAAATAATTTATCTGATTATGTTCTTTTTCGGAGTAATAGGCTGCAAAGTTAGGGAATTTTTTTCGAATTACGCTAAAAAAAATCTCTTTTGTGAATTGTTCGCTCTCATAATGGCCGATATTGGCAATAATGATGCGGTGATTGTGGGAGGTGAAGTCGTGATATTTCACGTCGCCGGTGATAAATATCTGTGCGCCTGCTGCGATAGCGTGGCCGATAAGCTCGGCTCCGCTGCCGCCGCACAGTGCCACGCGGGAGACTTCGAGCTGCACGCTTGGGCCGCTGTAGCTGATTGCGCCCACATTGAAGATGCGCTTGACCCGCTCCAGCAGCTCAATGGCCGGGGTGGGGGAGATGTTACCCACCACGCCGAGGCCCCAGGGTGAATCCACATCGAGCGCCAACACGTCGAAAGCCGGCTCCTCGTAGGGGTGGGCTGAGAGCATGGCCTCCAGCACCGCGCCCTTGCGCCACTGAGGGACAATCACCTCCACCCGCTCCTCGGGCTCGCTATGGAGAATGCCCACAGTGCCCACAAAGGGTGATGCGCCGCTCAGCGGGCGGAAAGTGCCGGTGCCGGGCATTGAGTAGCTGCAAGAGTCGTAGTTGCCAATGCGTCCGGCGCCGGCCTGCCACATAGCCTCCTTCACGGCCAAGGCGTGAGCCTGTGGCACGAAAGTGACGATTTTCAGCAGTTTGCCCGAATGTGGGGCGAGAACCTTGATGTCGGAGAGGCCAAGCTTTGCAGCGGCGTGAGCCGAAACGCCACCCTCGGCGCTGTCGATATTTGTGTGGGCAGCATATAGAGCGACATCGTGCTTAATAGCCTTAGCCACTATGCGCTCGATGGGCGAGCGGCCTGTGATGCGCTTCAGCCCGCGGAAGATGAGCGGGTGGTGGGAAATGACCATGTTGGCACCGCGGGCGATGGCCTCATCGAGGATTTGCTCGGTGACATCGGTGCATAGCAGGGCGGCGCGAGCCTCGGCCCGCGGGTCGCCCACCAGCAGCCCGGCGTTGTCGTAGCTCTCCTGTAGAGCCAGCGGGGCAAAATCCTCGATTGCCGATGCAATGTCGCCTATTGTTGTCATTGTTTCTTATTAAGAGCGTTGAGGCGCTCCTCGTCGAGCTTGATGTAGAGTTCTTCGAGCTGAGCGTCGTCGATAGAGCCGGGAGCGTCGTTCATCATGTCGCGGCCGGAGTTGTTCTTGGGGAATGCGATGGTGTCGCGGATGCTGTCGAGGCCGGCGAGCATCGACACGAAGCGGTCGAAGCCGAAAGCCAGGCCGGCGTGAGGCGGCGCACCATACTTGAAAGCCTCCATGAGGAAGCCAAACTGGTCCTGAGCTTTCTCCTCGGTGAAACCGAGCAGCTCAAACATCTTATCCTGAAGCTTGGGGTCGTAGATTCGCAGGCTGCCTCCGCCAAGCTCCACGCCGTTGATTACCATGTCGTAGGCATTGGCACGCACGTTGCCGGTGTCGCTGTCGAGCATGGGGATATCCTCATCCTTGGGTTTTGTGAAAGGATGGTGCATAGCATAGAAGCGCTGAGTTTCCTCGTCCCACTCAAACATGGGGAAGTCGATAACCCAGAGCGGAGCAAACGAGTTCTTGTCGCGCAGGCCGAGGCGGTTGCCCATTTCGAGGCGCAGCTCATTGAGGGCCTTGCGGGTGGGCATCGTCTTGCCGGCAAGAATGAGCAGGAGGTCGCCCGGCTTAGCGCCGAAGCGGTCGGCCCAGGCCTTGAGGTCGTTTTCGCCATAGAATTTGCCCACGCTGCTCTTCATTGAGCCGTCGGGCTCAACCTTCACCCACACCAGGCCCTTGGCACCGATTTGCGGGCGCTTCACAAACTCGGTGAGCTCATCAATCTGCTTGCGTGTGTAGCCGGCGCAGCCCTCGGCGCAAATTCCGCCCACATACTCGGCGCTGTCGAATACCACGAAGTTCTTGCCCATGGTGAGGTCCTTCAGCTCCACGAATTTCATGCCGAAGCGAATATCTGGCTTGTCGCTGCCATAGTATTTCATTGCATCGGCCCACGTCATGCGCGGGAAGGCATAATCGAAATCCACATTGCGCACATACTTGAAAATGTGCTTCACCAGTCCCTCAAACATTTGCAGCACGTCCTCCTGCTCCACAAACGACATCTCGCAGTCGATTTGCGTGAACTCAGGCTGTCGGTCGGCGCGGAGGTCCTCATCGCGGAAGCACTTGGCAATCTGGAAATAGCGGTCGAAGCCGGCCACCATGAGCAGCTGCTTATAGAGCTGCGGCGACTGCGGGAGGGCATAGAACTGACCGGGATTCATGCGCGAAGGCACCACAAAGTCGCGGGCGCCCTCGGGGGTCGACTTAATGAGGATAGGTGTCTCCACCTCGAGGAATCCCTTCTCATTGAGGTATCGGCGCAGCTCGAAGCCCATCTTGTGGCGCAGCTCAAGGTTGCGGCGCACGGCCGAGCGGCGCAAGTCGAGGTAGCGGTATTGCATGCGAATGTCGTCGCCACCGTCGGTGTTGTCCTCGATAGTGAAAGGCGGCACCTCGCTGCGGTTGAGCACATTGAGCATAGCTGCGATAATCTCAATCTCGCCGGTGGGGATATTAGGGTTTTTGCTCTGACGCTCGGCCACAGTGCCCTCCACCTGAACGACAAACTCACGGCCCAGGTGATTGGCGGCGTCGCACAGTGCGGCATCCACCTCATTGTTGAAAACTATCTGGGTGATACCATAGCGGTCGCGCACGTCGACGAAAGTCATGCCACCCATTTTGCGGACACGCTGCACCCAGCCTGCCAGCTTCACCACTTCGCCCACATTGTCGATGCGAAGCTCTCCACACGTCTTAGTTCTAAACATAATTGCTTAATTATGATATATTTCCTTGTTATAATAAACATTCCAGTTGGAGCAAGCTGCCGAAAGGCGCAAGCCCCCACTAAGCCACCTTAGTAAATAATCGTGCAAAATTAGTGAAAATTTGTGCAAATCGAAAGCAAAGCGCCAAAAAAATTATTTTTGGGAGCTATGCTGAGATGCTTGCAGATGCTGAGTGCAGATGCTGAGATGCAGATAAGCAGTGAAGTAAAATTGTGAAGAAAATTGCTGCATGAATTAAATATTCTACCTAAAGGAGAGTGTTTTTCCCTTTTAATTGCTATCTTTGCCACGTTATTCAAGGGTTTAGCTCTTTTTTTACTGCAACACTAAGATGAGTGAAAATCCTGAAATAGCAAAAAAAACTGAGAAACCATTGGTTGCTCAGGCTCATATAAAAATGGTTAAACTGAAGTGTTGCAGAATTTAAGATGAAACACTTGAAAATTTTTTTATTGGCGGCTATTGCATTGGTGAGTAATTTTCACCTGATGGCCAACGACGCTGAGATGAACCGGTTTATCGACAATCTCATGGGAAAAATGACACTTGAGGAAAAAATCGGTCAGCTCAATCTACTTCCGGGGAATGACGTTACCACCGGAGCCGTAATGAACAGCCCCCTTGCACAGTTGATAGCAGAATGCAAGCTCGGAGCAGTGCTCAATGTAAACGGACTTGACAAGGTTAGGGAGCTGCAGGAGATTGCCGTGCACAAGAGCCGATTAGGGATTCCTTTACTATTTGGCCTTGATGTGATTCATGGGAATGTTACAATTATGCCCATTCCATTGGCGCAGTCGTGCACATGGAATCTCAACTTGATAGAGAGTGGCGCCGTAGTGGCAGCTAAAGAAGCAACAGCACAGGGCATTAATTGGAATTTCAGCCCAATGGTTGATGTGTCGGTGGACCCACGCTGGGGTCGTGTGGCCGAAGGTGGAGGAGAAGATGCAATGCTGTCGGGGCTTGTGGGAGCGGCCATGATTCGTGGTTATCAAGGTGACTTCAGCAATGAAAATATGCTTGCATGCCTGAAACACTTTGCCCTCTATGGAGCATCGGAGTCGGGGCGCGATTACAACACTGTTGACATGAGCCGCTTGCGAATGTGGAATCAATATATGCAATCCTACGAAATAGCTCTATCGGCTGAGCCTGCTACAATAATGTCGTCGTTCAATGTGGTGGACTATGTGCCGGCGACAGCCAACAAGTGGCTAATCAATGATGTGTTGCGCGAAAAGTGGGGCTACAAAGGAATGCTTGTCACTGATTATGCCTCAATAAGTGAAATGACCGATCATGGAATAGGCGACTTGAAAACGAATGCAGCCCGTGCCATGATTGCCGGTACTGATATGGACATGTGCTCCAATGCCTATTCAAAGCATCTTGCAGCATTGCACGACGAGGGGATAGTGGCTGATGCCGATATTGACCGAGCTTGTCGCAGAGTGCTCACTGCCAAATATAAATTGGGGCTTTTTAGCGACCCGTTCAGATTCTGCAACCCCAAGCGCCTGACTACTGATATTTACACCAGCGAAAACCGCAAGGTTGCGCGTGAATTGGCTGCACAGTCGTTTGTGTTATTGAAGAATAATGACAATCTCCTTCCTTTGAGGAAACAAGGGAAAATTGCACTCATAGGACCTCTTGCCGATGCCCGGAACAACATGCCCGGCTGTTGGTCAACAGCCGACCGTCCCGAGCTATATTCCACGCTCAGGGAGTGCATGCAAAAAGAGCTCAAGGGGAAGGCTGAATTGCTCTATTCGCAAGGCTGCAATGTATATTATTCGGCAGCGAAGCAAAGTGCAGCGGCTTACACGCGCAACATTCCTCGCGTAGACGACAAAGAGGCACGCAACGAGGCGCTGAAGATTGCCTCTTGCGCCGATGTAATTGTTTGTGCTATGGGAGAATTGGCTGAAATGAGCGGTGAGAGTGCCTCTCGCGCAGATTTATCTATGCCCGATGCACAGATGGATTTGCTTAAAGCACTTGCTTCTATAGGAAAGCCGATTGTCCTGCTCAATTTTTCAGGACGCCCTACTGTTATGTCGTGGGAGAGCGAGAATATTCAGTCGATAATGAATGTGTGGTATGGCGGGTCGGAGACGGGCGATGCCATTTGTGATGTCGTTTTTGGGAAGAAAAGTCCCTGTGGACGACTCACGATGACAATGCCCCGGAGCATCGGTCAGATTCCAATCTACTACAACTATATGAACACAGGACGTCCGGTAGGAGAGAACCAGCAGAAATTCCACAAATATAGAAGTAATTATTACGATGAGTTCAACGACCCCCTCTATCATTTTGGATATGGGCTTACTTATTCCAATATCGAATATACCGACTTATCCATAGAAGGCGAAAACATAAGAGTGAAAATCAAGAACACGGGAGCGCGAGAAGCAACCGAAGTGGTTCAGCTCTACGTTCACGATGTGTTTGCGTCGATTGTACGCCCGGTGAAAGAGCTGAAAGCATTTAAGCGAGTCACATTGGCTGCCGGAGAATCACAGATAGTGGAATTCCGTCTCACTCCCGAGATGCTCTCGTTCAGGGATGCCAATGGCAACAATGTGATAGAACCGGGAGATTTCGAGATAATGGTGGGGCCGTCGAGCGCCGACAAGGATTTGCTGAAAACTACTTACAAATGTAAGCAGCCGAAATAAGCCTGGGGCGTGCCGGCGGCACGCGATTATGGTAAGGGGGTGTATCAAAATGGTAAAAATAACCACTTATGTAGGTACGCACTCTGGTGCGCCAGTCCACAGTCTACTTTTGTGTCGCCTGATTATTAGGCGGTAACGCTGGCGCAACAGGGTGCGTCCCTGCATGAGAATATCATCAAACCGAATTTTGGGCACACCCTCTTGCAATAAAGGAAAGTCGCAATAGCGTGTAGTAGATAAGCGATTGCACGCCCGCACGCTGATTTTCGTAGGCATACGAATATTTTGAACCTGTCGGGGCAGGGCAGGGGAAAAAGAAAAAACTTCATTGATTATCAGGGGATTATCAATGAAGCTTTGTCGTGTTGTTGCTTGGTGGGCGCTGACGGATTCGAACCGCCGACCCTCTGCTTGTAA
>CAMGFF010000115.1 GCA_946055125.1 uncultured Prevotellaceae bacterium
GCAAGAAGAAACATCACCACCACAATTAATTAACTATAAGGACGTTTTTTGATTACTCCGCCCATAGCGATGCGCCACTGAGCAAGTCGCTATGGGCGGAGTGTTTAATTACCAGTCGATACATCTGATGGTGGCGGTTACAGCCGGAAGCCGGAAGCTGTGTGAGATGCGAAAAAAGCGCGGTCATAATTTGCGGAATAGGGGGAATTTTTGTAATATTGCAGAATAAAAACGAAACAAGCTATGAGATATCTTGACCCGAAAGCCGACCTGACGTTTAAGCGCGTGTTTGGCGAGCATAAGGATTTGGTAATCAGTCTGCTCAATGCGATGCTGCCACTTGGCGAGGATGAGCAGATAGAGGACGTGGAGTACTTGCCGTGTGAGATGGTTCCCGAGAACCCATTGCGCAAGAACAGCATTGTGGACGTTCGCTGCCGAGACACAAGGAAACGGCAGTTTATCGTGGAGATGCAAATGATATGGTCGCAGGAGTTCAGGCAGAGGGTAATGTTTAATGCCGCCAAGGCCTACGTGCGCCAGGGTAAAAAGGGAGTGAACTATGAGTACCTGGAGCCGGTGTACTCACTGAACCTGGTGAACGACATTTTTGAGCCCGACGTGCCCGATTACTACCACTATTATCGCATGGTGCACGATAAATATACCAACAAGGTGATTGAGGGGCTTCATTTGGTGTTTGTGGAGTTGCCTAAGTATAAGCCCAGCACATTTTGCGAGAAGAAAATGCAGGCATTGTGGCTGCGGTATCTCACGGAGATAAATGATGATTCGTCGGAAGTTCCGACTGATTTGCTTGAGAACACAGAGATAAGCAAGGCGGTGTCGGTGCTTGAGAAATCGGCCTATACAGATGCGCAGTTGCTTGGTTACGACAAGTTTTGGGACATTATCAGTGTGGAGCGCACCCTTGTAAGCTCAGGGTTCAACAAGGGGCTTGCCAAAGGACTCGCCAAAGGACTTGCCAAGGGACTTGCCAAGGGACTTGAAGAAGGACGAGCCGAGGGACTTGCCAAAGGGCTTGAAGAGGGACGGGCCGAGGGACTTGCAATTGGTGAGGCCCAGGGTGCAAAGAAAGCCAATGAGGCTATCGCACGCAAGATGAAGGCGCGAGGGGTGGATGTTGCGGCTATTGCCGAGTTCACCGGGCTTACGGCAGATGAGGTTTCCTTGCTGTGAAAAAAATGTGAGGGGGAGTAGGTGTTTTTGCGTGGTTGGTTGTTACCTTGAATATGTTATAAAAAATGAAGAACTAAAGGAGATGAAATATTTTGGTTTACTGCTGGCCGTGGGTCTGCTGGCATCGTGCTCTGCGAGGCAGGGAGGAAACGTGGAAAACTTGTCGGGTGAGGTGAATCCTATGATAGGAACCGACTTCACCGGAAACACCTATCCCGGTGCGCAGGCACCGCATGGCATGGTGCAGCTGAGTCCTGACAACGGGCTTCCCGGCTGGGACCGCATAGCAGGATATTTCTATCCCGATTCCACGATAGCCGGATTCAGCCACACCCACCTGAGTGGCACGGGAGCCGGCGACCTCTACGACATATCATTTATGCCGGCTGTGGAGCCACTGAGCATTGCCGAGGCACCGCTCGGGCTGCACTCCAAGTTTGCCCACAGCAGCGAGGAGGCGCATGCCGGGTACTACAAAGTGCATCTTGCCGACTACGACATCGACGTGGAGCTAACAGCTACACCGCGCTGTGGCGTGCAGCGCTACACTTTCCACAGCAAGCCCGACAGTGCCATTGTGGTGCTAAACCTGAGCAAGGCAACCAACTGGGACCGCACGCTCGCGTGGCATGTGGAGCAGCGCGACTCGGTGACGCTGGTGGGCTACCGCTATAGCGACGGCTGGGCCCGCAACCAGAAGCTCTATTTCTGTTCGCGCTTCTCGCAGCCCATTGCCTCGATTGAGCAGGACTCGGTGGTGACCATGCGCTTCAATCTTGCTGCCGCCAAGGGCGAGCTCACGCTGAGTACCGCGCTCTCGGCAGTGAGCAAGGAGGGGGCGGAGCGCAACCTGAAGGCCGAGGCACCCACCGATGACTTTGATACTGTGCTTGCCTCGACCGAGGAGGCATGGAACCACGCCCTCTCGAAGGTGAGGATAAAGAGCGACGACAAGGACCTGCGCACCACATTCTACACAGCGCTCTATCACTCGATGATTGCACCCACGCTCTACGACGACGTGGACGGAGCCTACCGCGGCCCCGACAGCCTCATCCATGAGGCAAAGGGCTGGAACAATTACAGCACTTTCTCGCTGTGGGACACCTACCGTGCAGCTCACCCGCTCTACACAATATTGCAGCCGGAGCGTGCTGCCGACATGGCACGCAGCATCATAGCATTTGCCGAGCAAAACGGTCGCTTGCCGGTGTGGAACATGCACGCAAGCGAGACCGACATGATGATAGGCTACCACGCGGCGGCAGTGCTTGCCGAGGTGTCGCTAAAGGGACTTCTCACCAAGGAGGAGCAGAAGCGGGCGCTTGCGGCGTGTGTAGCAACCGCCAACCTCGACGACTACCGCCAGATAGGGCTTTACAAGCAGCTTGGCTATGTGCCGGCCGATGCTGAGGGCGAGGGTGAGAACTGGACCCTGAGCAAGACACTTGAATATGCCTACGACGACCATTGCATCGCCGTGCTTGCCCGCCACCTTGGCGATGCGGCCACGGCAGCCGCAATGGAGGCACGTGCAAAGAACTATCGCAACGTGTGGAATCCCGCCACAGGCTTCATGCAGCCCAGGCTGCTTAGTGGGTCGTTTGTGGAGCCGTTCAAGGCCGAGGACTACACCGAGTATATCTGCGAGAGCAATGCCTGGCACTATCTGTGGTCGGTGCAGCACGATGTTGAGGGGCTGGTGGCACTCATGGGCGGAGCCGAGGCCTTTGAGGCAAGGCTCGACAGCCTCTTCAGCTACAAGCCGGCCGAGGGCGAGGAGCTGCCGATATTCAGCACAGGCATGATAGGGCAATATGTGCATGGCAATGAGCCGTGCCACCATGTCGCCTACCTCTATAACTATGTGGGCAAGCCCGCGAAGACGCAGCGCTATGTGTCGCAGATTATGCACGAGCAATACAGCAACACGCCAGCGGGATTGTGTGGCAACGAGGATTGCGGACAGATGTCGGCATGGCTCGTGTGGAGCGCGCTGGGCTTGTATCCCGTGGATCCCGTGAGCCTCATCTACCAGCTTGGCACTCCGCTATTTGAGGAGGCTATTGTGGAGCTGCCGGGAGGAAAACAGCTCACTGTGAGGGCTCCCGGGGTGAGCAAGGAGCACTATGCGGTGCGCGAGGTGCGGTTCAATGGCACTGTGCTTGCGAAGCCCGAGATTAGCCATGAGCAGCTCATGCAGGGTGGGGTGATAGAGTTTATAGTGGAGAGGTAAGAGGTAAGGGAGAAATATTAGTAACTGAATCGTAAGAAATGAAGCAGGGGCAAGCTTGCTTGCCTTGATGACGTGATAATAGAAGATGGTGAAAGCCGACTTTGAGGATAAATACCGGGAGCTCTATAGGTGCTACCACGCCAATCTGCTCTTCTATGCCACCCGCATGGTGGGTGATGTAGAGGCCGAGGATGTGGTGCAGGACGTATTTGTGGAGCTGTGGCGACGGCGCAGCGAAGTGGAGATGGGCGACGACATACAGGCTTTTCTCTACAAGGCCGTCTATACCCGGTCGCTCAACGTGCTGAAGCACCGTGCGGTGGTGGGCAGCCACGAGGAGACGATGCTTGCCATAGGCATGCGCAGGGCTGAATATTATGTACATGAGGAAAGCGAGGTGGTGAAGCGCATTGAAGACCGTGAGCTGCGCAGCCGCATAGCGCGGGCTATAGGCGAATTGCCCGACAAGTGCCGTGAAGTGTTTAAGTTGAGCTACCTGCACGACATGAAGAACAAGGACATAGCACAATTATTGAAAGTGTCGCCACGCACGGTGGAGGCACACATGTATAAGGCACTGCGCTGCTTGCGCAGCCGGCTCACGAGGCACTATGAATAGAAGCGAGTTTTTTTTGAGTCGTTAATAGTAAGTGGTTTTTTAAGGAAGATTGTTTTAAGAGAAATATATGGTAGAAGAAAAGGATAGAAATAATGAAGATTTTCTCATTGCGAGGTTCTTATTAGGAGAATGTAGTGAGGAGGAACTCAAGGCCTTGAAGGAGCGTCTTGACGGGGACTACGACTTTGCCCGCAGGCTTTTTGAGGCTGAGCAGCTGTTTTATTTAGGGAAAAGAGATGCGGAGAAGGAGGAAAAGGACACACTGATGGCGGAATACCGCTTATTCAACAAAATACGCCGCTTGAGGCCTGCCGTGCTTCGCTCGCGCGGCTTCATGCTGGCACTGCGCATAGCTGCCGTGGTGATTGTGGCAGCGGTGATGGCTGTGGCGGGCTGGGAGCTCACGCAGCGCGTAACCGAGCCGGTTGAGGAGCTGCTGGCAATATCCACAACCAATGAGGTGAAGGAGCTGAAACTACCCGACGGCACCACGGTGATACTCAATTGCAACACCACGCTGAGGTATTGCCGCGACAACTTTGCCAGCAACCGCGAGGTGCATGTGGAGGGCGAGTGCCACTTCGATGTGACGCGCGACGCCGAGCACCCCTTTGTGGTGCACAGCATGGTGATGGACGTGGCTGTGCTCGGCACGGTGTTTGACCTCAAGACCGACTCGGCACAAGGCAAGGCCTCGACCACGCTGCTTCAAGGTGAGGTGCGCGTGCAGGGCAACCGGGGAGAGGGCATGATGTGCCTTGCTCCCGGGCAGATAGCCCATGTGGATGCACACAGCCGCAAGCTCACGGTGCAGCAAATGGACGAAGTGCACGAGCACTGGTACAGCACCACGCTCAATTTCCGCAAGTCGGGGCTTCGCTCCATTGCCTCCACGCTCGAGCGCATATATGGGGTGAAGGTGATACTCTCGCCCGAGCTCGACCTGCAGAAGACCTACACCGGCACCGTGCCCAAGAAAGAAACAGTGCAGGAGGTGCTTGAGCTCATGCAGAATGCCATGCCCATAAAATACAAGGTGGTGGGCAACAGCGTGTTTATCACCAAGTGACTCAAATGAAGAAATTTACCATATATAACCAAAAAATAAACATTAACACAACTGAAAACATAACATATTTAGCATGATGATGAAGAATCGAGTTTTGGCAATTGCACTGATGGTGAGCGCGTGGCTTGGACTCCACGCTGCCACCACCACCGACTACACCACGATGGTGAATCCGCTTATGGGCACGCTGTCGTCGTTTGAGCTATCCACCGGCAACACCTATCCCGCGATAGCGCGGCCGTGGGGAATGAACTTCTGGACTCCGCAGACCGGCAAGATGGGTGATGGCTGGCAGTATGTATACACCGCCCACAAGATACGCGGCTTCAAGCAGACCCACCAGCCCAGCCCGTGGATTAACGACTATGGCCAGTTCTCGCTCATGCCCGTGGTGGGCGTGCCCGAGTGGGACGAGGAGAAGCGTGCGAGCTGGTTCAGCCACAAGGGCGAGGTGGCAATGCCGCACTACTACAAGGTGTATCTTGCCGAGCACGATGTAGTCACCGAGATTGTGCCCACCGAGCGTGCGGCGATGTTCCGCTTCACATTCCCGGCCACCGACAAGGCATTTGTGGTAATCGACGCTTTCGACAAGGGCTCGATGGTGAAGGTGATACCCGAGCGCAACCGCATCGAGGGCTACACCACGCGCAATAGCGGCGGAGTGCCCGATAACTTCCGCAACTACTTTGTGATAGAGTTTGACCACTCATTCACCTACACCGCCACTGTGGCCGACGGCAAGCTCTCAACCGCTGCTGCCCAGGCCGCCGCCAATCACGCACTTGGCGTGGTGGGATTCACGACACGCAGGGGCGAGAAGGTGCATGCCCGTGTGGCGTCGTCGTTCATAAGTCTGGAGCAGGCACAGCTCAACATGAAGGAGCTTGGCACCGACAGCTTCGACCGGCTCGTGGCCAAGGGCCGCGACGCATGGAACGACGTGCTTGGCCGCATCGCCGTGGAGGGCGACTGCCAGCAGCAGTTGCGCACTTTCTATTCGTGCCTCTACCGCTCGCTGCTCTTCCCGCGAGCTTTCTATGAGATTGATGCCGAGGGCAAGGAGATGCACTACAGCCCCTACAACGGCCAGGTGCTGCCAGGCTACATGTTCACCGACACCGGCTTCTGGGACACTTTCCGCTGCCTCTTCCCATTCCTCAACCTCATGTACCCCTCGGAGAGCCTCAAGATGCAGGAGGGCCTCATCAATGCCTACAAGGAGAGCGGATTCTTCCCCGAGTGGGCAAGTCCCGGCCACCGAGGTTGCATGGTGGGCAACAACTCAGCCTCAATCCTTGTCGATGCCTACCTCAAGGGTATCAAGGTGCAAGATGTGACGACGCTCTATGAGGGACTCATTCACGGCATCCGGGCCGTGCACCCCGAGGTGTCGTCGACCGGCCGACTGGGACATGAATACTACAACACACTGGGCTATGTGCCCTATGATGTGAAAATCAATGAGAACGTGGCACGCACGCTTGAGTATTGCTACGACGACTGGTGCATCCTGGAGTTTGCCAAGCAATATCGTGCAATGGCCAAGGAACTGAAGCTCAGCAAGAAGGAACTGAAGCAGGTGGATAAGGACATCAAGGCTCTGGGCGAGCGTGCATTCAACTACAAGAAAGTGTTCGACAAGGAGAGCTGCCTCATGCGCGGCCGCAACGCCGACGGCACCTTCCAGTCGCCATTCTCGCCGCTGAAGTGGGGCGACGCCTTCACCGAGGGCAACAGCTGGCACTACACCTGGTCGGTCTTCCACGACCCGCAGGGACTTATCGACCTCATGGGCGGAAAGACGCGCTTTGTGG
>CAMGFF010000116.1 GCA_946055125.1 uncultured Prevotellaceae bacterium
TACAGCGAGATTGCTGGTTCGCTGGCAAGTGTCTATTTCTGCGGAGGCAACTGCGCGGGCATTTGACAGTTTAATGCGATTTTTTTAGAAAATAACTGGCTTTCAATTTGGTGGAGTCAAATTTTATTCATACCCCGAGATTGACAGTTTCTGAGTTTATATGCTGATATACAGGCAATCACCATATAGCTACAAAGCTATCCCAGCAACCGCCTGTATATCAGCATATAAACTCAAAAACTGTCAAACTCGGGAAATTACTACAAAAAACCGAATATCCCCCACAATCCCTCTTTTTTATTCCTTCTCATTGCTTCTCGCACCTTTCTCCTTGTAGAGGCCGTCGATTATGCCGCCGGCAATATCACGTCGGCGCGGTCGGCTTTAGGCCCGTATTTGCTCATCAGCTCCTTCACCGTGTAGGGCTTCATCTCGTCATACATCTGCTGCAGGGCTTTCACCACCTTCAATGCCTTGGCGAGGCGGTAGAGGGTCACATTGATGGCCCGCACGTCGCTGCTCAGTGCGGCCTCCTCTCTTTCTTAGAATTTTATCATAAGCTCACACACTATCTTGTCCTGCTCGCTCTCCTTGGCCCCGCCATCAGGATACCAGTAGTTCTCATAGTTCACCCTAAGCTCGGTGGGGAAGTAGCGGTTGCGCACTCCTATGGTTACGCCAAGGGTCATGCGGTGACGCTCGGCGTCGGTCAGCTTCAGCGTCTTGCCATCTTCCTCCATTCCTCCCTTGCCCGACGAGTGCCGCTGCATGTAGTCGTAGCGGCCCAGGCCGCTCACGCTCTCCACAAAGTTGTTCTCGCCCTTTATCTTGTGCTTGTACATCACCATGCTCTGCACCGCGCTGCAGTCGCTGAAGGCATCGTCGCCGTACATCTTGCGCAGAAACTCGCCCTCCACGTGCCAGCCGCCGCGCTCATAGTAGGCTCCGAAGTCCACCGAGGTATAGGAGGCCCGGCGCTCGGCTATCTGCTGGTGCTGCACGCTCGGAACTATAGCAAGCCCTTTCACCGGGTAGATTTGCACTCGTGCCGAGTAGCCCGGCTTGCTGAACCATGCCGTCTTCTGGTTGTCGAGATTCGAGCCGTTGAACACTCCCGCATCCACCGTCAGCACTTTCCGCCCGCTCCCGTTCACAAAGTCATAGCCTGCCATGAAGCCCACGTCGCGCATGTCGCCCACCTGCTTCGCTATGAAGCTGCGATTGGCAAAGTATTGAGCCGAGGGATTGCGGTGCGCGTCGATCGTGAAGGGCATGCGCTGCTGGCCTATGCTCAGCCGCAGACTCTTGTAGGGATTCAGGCGAACCCACGCATCTTTCATCTTTATCGCCGATTCGTCGCAGAGGTCCACTTCCAGCTTGTATTCCGACCGCCCCACGAGCTTCCCCGTCACGGCAAGCCGGGCGTTGCGCACCTCAAAGCGCGACGCATCGAGGTCGGGCTGATACTCCCACTTGCCTCTTATTATGCCCTGCACCTTGGGCATGTACTCACTCCGCTTCGCAGCTTGCTCCACTTTCTCCTCAAGGGCACTAAGCCGCGCCTCAGTGTCTTCGTCCTGAGCGTGGGCGGCTCCCATTCCAGCCACAAGGGCTATTGCCACAATCAGCAGCTTCTTTGTCTCTTTCATTATCTTTGGTGGTTTGCCTAAGTTTTTTTTGCAAAGATATGTAAAGATAATAACAATCTTATCACGAAAATGTAACATTATGGTTACACGCTATTCCTTCTCGGCTCTTTCGTCCTTTCTGTGCCGCACTACTACATACTGGTTGTAGTAGGAGATTATCAGCGTAGTGAGCGGCAACGCCACTATCAGCCCTATGAAGCCCAGCAATGCTCCCCATATCGACAGCGACAGCAGCATTATCGCCGGATTAAGCCCCATCGACTTCCCCATTATCTTGGGCGTGAGCACCAGGTCCTGCGTGGCCTGCACCACAAGATACACCAGCGCCATCCACCCCATCATCTCCCAGAAGCTGCCACCCGTCGACACCGAGCTCACAAGGCACAGCATCGTGGCTATCGGTATCGAAATCAGCTGCAAGTAGGGCACCATGTTGAGCAATCCTATGAACAGCCCAAGCACTATCCCCATAGGAAGCCCTATAATCGTGAACCCTATCGCAAACAGCACCCCTACTATCGACGCTATCAGCGCCTGCCCGCGGAAGTAGTGGTTCATGCTCGTCTTCATGTCCTCAAAGAGCCTGAACGTAACTTTCCGGTACCGGCTCGGAACTGCCATCTTGAAGCCGCTCATTATCTTGTCGTAGTCCACAAGTATGAAGATGATATACATCAGCACCAGCAGCCAGCTGCACAGCGCCAGCACAAGGCTCACGGTCCCGTTCACAAAGTTCCACGTCTGATGCGCCGCCTCGGTGAAGAGGCTCATCCACTGCTCCCGCGTCAGCAGCGACTGTATGTACTCCAGGTCGATATATTGCTTCACAAATTCATGTATCGCCGCCGGCAGGTAGGGCACATTGAGCTGCGACTGCGCATATTCTGTCAGCATAAGCACCATGCGGTGCGACTCCTCATAGACGTAGGGCACCAGCAGCCACAGCACCCCCGTCACCACCAGCACCACCTCAAGCAGCGTCAGTATCGTGGGCACGGTGCGACCCTTCAGCCTAAGCGCTCGCTTGTTCCACTCCACCACCGGATTTATCATATAGGCCACAAGGCACGCCACCGCAAAGGGCAGAAGCACCCCTTTCAGGTAATTCAGCAGCCACAATATCGCTCCCACCACAGCTATCCCTATAGCAAGCCGCACTATGCGGTCGAGCGTAAATTCCTTCCTCTTGTATTCCATAACCTTTGCAATCTTTTTAGCTTTTGCCACAGTCGCCGCCTCGATTTGTGGCGGCTCTCTCTGTGTCTGCAAATTTAATGATTATCCCTCAAATCCGCACTTAATCACCAAAAAAATTGTGATTGTCATTGTTTTTTCATTTTTTCCGCTACTTGTGCATCACGCTTTTCACGTCAAGCTTTCTGCCACCGCTTTCTTGCCCACTTCCTGCGCCGTAGGGGTTAGACGTCGACGATGCCAAGGAGGCTATGGGTGGCGGCAATGAGAGCCGGGCGGCGGGATGCGTCGCTGCGGCGCAGGTCGGCTGCCATTGCGTGTGGCTTGTGTGTGTGCTTGAATATCATGCCGGTGTGCGGGCTGTCGAGTGCCGCGAGCATCGACGTTGCCCCGGTTGCCGGGCGGCTCATCAGCGGGCGGGCCAGCAGGGTGGCTATTGGGTCATACCACCGCTGCATCGTTATCATGTTGCTGTCCACTATCCCGGGGTCGGCACAGTTCACTCTTATTCCCCGCTCCCTCAATTCCTCGCTCAGCCACAGTGCATAGTGCGTGAGCGCCAGCTTGGTGCGCCCATAGGTGCCGAGCTGCGAGAACCGCTCCGCCGGCTCCCGCAATATCTCCTCCTTGAGGCTGTGCAGCTTGCGGGTGATGGAGGTGGTGAACGCTATGCTGCCACCCTCGGCCACCAGCGGAAGCAGGTGGTGGGTGATGAGCACCGGCGCCAGGTAGTTCACAGCAAGTGTCTGCTCTATGCCGTCGGCGGTGTCGCTGCGGTGCCGGCACATCACCCCGGCATTGTGCAGCAGGGCCGCTATGGGGCGGCCAAGAGCCTTGATGTGGTTGATGAAGTCGATGATGGAGTCAGCCGAGTCGAGCGAAACCTTTGCCACCACCACCTCGCCGCAGCTCTCCATGCCAAGCAGCTCGCGGCGCAGCTCCTCGGCGCGGGTGGCGTTGCGGCAGGCCAGCACTATGTTGCTGCCTCGCGCTGCAAGTGCGCGGGCTATCTCCTTCCCTATCGAGCCGGTGGCTCCGGTCACTATGTGTAGTCCTCTCTCTGTTGCCATGGCGCTTCATCGTGTTATGTTCTTGTCGAGCAGTCGGTGCTTCACCTGCACGCACACGCAGGTGGGGAGGTTGTTGACCGTCACTATGGCTATGCGGTTGAGCAGCCCGTTGATATATTGCTTCCGGCGGTTAAACATGCGCCGAAGCGCATTCCGCGCAAACCGCTCGGGCGTGGTGAGCGCACCTATGTTCACCGCAAGCTTGCGCAACTTGGCCGACAGCCCGAAGAGCTCGGTCGAGATGCCTCCGGGGCAAGCCACCGTCACCGAGATGCCGTAGTCCTTCAGCTCAAGATACATCGACCGCGACAGCACCCTGATATAGGCTTTCGTGGCCGCATACGCTCCTATGCCGGGCATTGGCATCCAGCAGCACATCGATGCCATGTTGAGGATATACCCCTTGCTGCCTCGCGCGAGCATGTCGCGCGCAAAGGTGCGGCACAGCTGTGTCACTGCCCGCACGTGCAGATCCACAAAGAGGTCGAGGCGCTCCGCCGTCATGTCGGTCACTTTCATGAAATTGAATATCCCGGCATTGTTGATGAGGATATCCACGTCAATGCCGAGGCTCTTGCAGCGTGCAAGAAGCCACTCGGCTGCGTCGGTGTCGGCCAGGTTCTTGAATACCGGCTCAAAGCGGAGCTGAGGGTGCCTGAGCCTTAGCTCGGCAGCAACCGCCTCAAGCTGCTCGCGCTGGTTGCTCACCAGCACCACATTTATGCCTCTCTCGGCCAGGGCCCGGCTGAACTCAAGCCCTATCCCCGACGAGGCCCCGGTGACTATCGCCGTTGCCCCCACCGGTATTCTCTTGTTGAATATCATCATAGTCTTTGTTTTTTAGCACGCTCTTTTATGCTCTCTATTTCGCGCTGCATGCACGGCGGTATGTCGCTGCGGTGCTTGTGGCACGACATCTCAAGCGTGTACATTCGCGCTATGCAGTAATTCACATGGTCGCACCCACAGCGCTCCTCGCCTTGGCGTAGGCGATTCACGAAATCGGGCTCATTCACCAGCGCCCGCGCCATCTGCACGGCCTCAAAGCCGCTGCCGAGCACCCGCTCTATGCCCTCGCGCGACACGCAGCCTCCCACATATATCAGCGGCAGCTTCACATTGCGCCGCACCTCAAGGGCATCATCGAGGAAGTAGAGGTCCTTGTAGGGCTCATTCTTTATCATGAAGCGGCCGAAGGCCCGCACCCCCCACTTCAGCCACCAGGTTCTCATGTAGCCGGTCATCGTGGTGAGGGGCATCTCGCCGCGCATCACATACATGGGTGCCTTGCTCACGAAGCCGCCACTCAGCACCAGCGCGTCCATGCCCAGCCTCTCAAGCTCCTGTGCTATCGCTATGCCTTCCTCCAAGCCGTTGCCGCCCTTGAAGCCGTCGCGCATATTGGTCTTTGCCACCACGGCTATCTTCCCCTGAGCCGCCCGCATCACCTCCTCCATGCACAGCCGCATGAAGTTCATGCGCGACTCAAGGTTGCCGCCCCACTTGTCGCGGCGCTTGTTGGTGTAAGGCGAGAGAAACTGGCTGATGAGGTAGCCATGCCCGGCGTGTATCTCCACACAGTCGAATCCCGAGTCTATCGCCAGTCGCACCGCTTTGCCAAAGTCGCGTGCCACCTCGTGTATCTCGTCCTCCGTCATGCCGTGCACAAAAGTGGGCGAGTAGAGGTTGAAGCCCGTCGAGGCCGAGATAGGAGTCCGCCCTGCCGTGCGCTTGTGCGACATGTTGCCACAGTGCCCAAGCTGTATCGATGCCTTCGCCCCCTCGGCATGAATAGCATCGGTGAGCCGCCGTAGCTCACCAACTATCTCGGGGCGCATCCACAGCTGGTTTTCAAAAGAAAGCCCGCTGCGGTTCACCGACGCATAGGCCACCGTGGTCATGCCTATGCCGCCCCGTGCCACCGAGGTGTGATAGTCAAAAAGCATCTCCGACGGATTATTGCCAAAGCACATATTCTCAAATGCCGCCGAGCGGATTGTGCGGTTGCGAAGCTCAATCGGCCCAATCTTAGCCGGCGTGAAAATTATCGATTCTTCGGGATTTTTCATTGCTTGTGTGTCTATTTAATCGTTGTGTGTGTCTTATTGAAAATAATATCCCCACCCCAAAGCCCACAGCTCAAGGCTCACAGCTCACAGCTCAGTAAATGAATGGAATAATGCTCTTCAGCCGCAGGTCGGTAAACTCCTTGCCAAACTCCTCAGCATAACGCCGGTTAATCTTCCGCGCTCGCGGCGCCAGATTCGCAAAAGTCCATATCGCAAACACCGCTCCCGCCGCCGACCATGTGAGCACCGCAAAGCCCACCCACTCCAGAAACTCACCAAAGTAGTTGGCCGACGACACATAGCGGAACATTCCACCGCGCGGTATGTAGTGCCGAGTGTCGCCCGGTCGGCGCAAGTTGCGTATGATGTTGTCACTGTTGATATTTATCGCAAAGCCTGCCGCAAATATCGCCAGGCCGGCTATAAACTGTGGCGTATAGAACCAGTCGGCAGCATACATACCCTCAGGCGAAACATAGAATATCCACCCTCCCTGCATCAGCGCATTCAGCAAATTGAAAGTGATTCCCGAGAGTATTATAGCAAGCGGCATGCGGCTCCTGCCCTTTATGAGAAGCGGAAATACAAACGAACGCTGCAAATAGTGCAACTGAAACACCGCAAAAAACACCACCGGCACCAAGTCGCAACGCCGGCCCGAATACCACCACAACAGCGTCATCGCCACCACCACCGGCGACTCCATCAGCACCCAGCCCAGCCGGTTGTCGAGCGTGGGGCCCCATCGCTTTGTGTACATAATGCCATAGCCTGCATTAATGAAGTGCAAAGCTACAAACACAACCACTGCCACCGCCGACATCACGGCAAGCAGCGTGTCGAAGTTCTCAGGTATAAGAAAGCATGCAAAGTCCATGGTCGTCCTTCTCAATTAGTTTTCGTTCCATCCCCCTAAAATCCCAAGTTCCACACCCCAAA
>CAMGFF010000117.1 GCA_946055125.1 uncultured Prevotellaceae bacterium
GTGTTGTTGCTTGGTGGGCGCTGACGGATTCGAACCGCCGACCCTCTGCTTGTAAGGCAGACGCTCTGAACCAGCTGAGCTAAGCGCCCTTGTTGCTTTTTGCTGTGGGAGGTGTTTCCCTTGAAAAGCGATGCAAAGTTAGGCACATTTTTTGAATCCTCCAAATTTTTTGGCAAAAATTTTTCATTTTTGTGTGATTTTTTTGAGAAATGCGTGAAAAATGGCGAAATGGGGGTGTGGTGGTGGAATTAGAGAGGGATTGCGGTGTCGTTGAGGAGGCGGGAGGCGAGGCGGGAGGCGAGGCGGCGGTAGTCGCGTGAGCCGATAAACTGGAGGAGAGTGAGAGCGTGCTTCTCGTGGTGCATGTCGCTGCCGAGGAAGTCGATGAGGTCGTTCTCGAGGAGCCACCAGGCGGTTTCGCGAGCTTGCGGGCCGAAGTAGCCGGAGAAAGAGAGGAGGTTGACCTGGAAGAGGACGCCGGCGTTGTGGAGCTGTGCGTATCGAGGACGGTTGAGGGCGTAGTAGGGGTAACGTTCGGGGTGTGCGATGATAGGGCTAAGGCGCTTTAGCTGGAGGTTGAAGATGAGTTCGTCCATTCCGAGGATTTCTTGCTGGAAAGCGTTCTCGAGGAGGAGGAAGCCTCCGGGGAATGTGAGGAACTTTCCGGCCTTGAACTGTGCGAGGGAGAAGTCGTCGATGCGGTATTCGGCGGCGAGGTCGATGCGCATATCCATTGCGGCGTCGTTCACGGCTTGGCAGAGGGTGGCGTGAGCGGGGCGTAGGGTCTCGGGTGTGTTCTCGAATGTTGTCTGGGTGACGTGTGAGGTGGCGATAATACGGTTGATACCCATTTTTTGCTGAAGGCCGAGGAGGTGGAGAGATGTGGCTACGTCGGGCGAGCCGTGGTCTACGCCCGGGAGGAGGTGGCAGTGCACGTCGGTGTGATAGAAGAGGGTGGAGGGCTTTTTGCGGAAGAAATTGAATAACATGAATGAGAGAATGATGAGGTTGATTATAATGTAATTATTTGAAAAATTCAGGATTTTCGAGTAATAAAAGAGTTGGAATTGCCAAAAAAAGTGAGTTAAGGAGTGAAAAATTTCGTTTTGTGCTTGAAAATAATTAATTTTGCAGCCTGAAAAAGAAGGAAAGATTAAAGAAAAAGTGTTTTAGGTTATGCACACTAAGGTTAAGGCATTGCCGGAGGATTAGCCGGTGATGGCTTAGTCGGGTGGCCTGAAGCAAAAACGGACAGTAAATTTTGTTTATATATGGTTCAGAAATTGAAAATCAGAGATTTGACCATGCGCGATGGTCAGCAGTCGTTGTTTGCGACCCGTATGCCGCAGGAGAGTATCGACAAGTTGTTGCCCTATTATAAGGAGGCTGGCTTCTATGCCATAGAGGTGTGGGGAGGAGCCGTGCCCGACTCAGTGATGCGCTATCTTGGGGAGTGTCCTTGGAACCGTCTTCGCCGTGCGAGCGAGAAGGTTGAGGGAAGGTCGCTGCTGACGGCGCTTTCGCGAGGCCGCAATCTGTTTGGCTATGTGCCTTATCCCACAAAGGTGATAGAGGGCTTCTACAAGGAGGCGATAAAGAACGGCCTGAATGTGATGCGCATCTTCGACGCGCTCAACGACCTTGACAACGTGCGCGAGTCGGTGGAGATAATCAACCGCCTTGGAGGCATACCCGATGGCGCGGTGTGCTACACAGTGGATCCCAAGCCCTTTGAGGAGAAGCGGTCGGGAGGTTTCCTGCACCGTCTGCTTGGCCGCACGAAGAAGGAGGAGCTGATATTCACCGATGAGTATTTTGTGGAGAAGGCAAAGGCATTTGAGGCTATGGGCGCGAAGATTATCACGCTCAAGGATATGGCCGGCCTTGTGAACCCCGCGCGCCTTGCCACGCTCATGCCCAAGCTGAAGGCAGCGGTGAGCGTGCCTGTGGATTTCCACACGCACTGCACTCCGGGCTACGGACTGGCATCGTCGCTCATGGCGATAATCAATGGAGTGGATATTCTCGACACTAATATATGGTATTTCGGCGGCGGCTCGGCAGCACCGGCGCTTGAGCTTATCTATGTGTTCTGCAAGAAGCTCGGTGTGGAGGTGGAGGCCAACATGGAGGCCGTGGCCAAGATTCGCGTGGAGCTGAAGGAGATACGCAAGGGGCTGCACGACTTCGACTTGGTGAAGAACTTCCCCAACGACTTCGACCCGCTTAAGGACACACTGCCCGCCGAGGTTGACGCGCTCTTCGACAAGGCAATCGCCTGTGCGAAGGCCAACGACGAGGAGGCGCTGCTCGATGCCTGCCACGCCATAGAGGACTACTTTGGCTTCCCCAAGCCCAACCTCATAGTGAAGCACGCCGAGGTGCCTGGCGGAATGTACAGCAACATGGTGGCACAGCTCCGCCAGCTGAAGGCCGAGGAGGTGCTCGACGACGCGATGAAGCTCATCCCGAAGGTGCGCCGCGATGCCGGCCTTGTTCCGCTCGTGACGCCCACAAGCCAGATTGTAGGCTCGCAGGCAGTGAGCGTGGCCCTCGACCGCCAGAAGGGCAATGCTGACTACACCAACAAGTCGAACCAATTCATCTCGCTCGTGAAGGGCGAGTATGGCCACACGCCGGTAGCCATCAAGCCTGAGTTCCGCGAGCAGATAACCGGCAGCAGCGAGGAGGTGCCCTACGACGTGAACTCCTACGTGGCTCCCGAGAATCCCACGCTTGCCGACCTGGGTGGCGTGAAACTTGCGCAGAACGATGAGGAATACCTGCTTCTTGAGCTCCTGCCCACCGTGGCAAAGCCATTCCTGATGAAGCGCCGTGAGGAGGAATACAAGAAAACCGACGCCTACAAGGCGAAGGCGGCAAAGGCCGAGGCAGCAGCCAAGGCAGCCGAGGAGGCAGCGGCGCTGCTTGCTTCGATAACCGGCCCCACGCTGAATGCGCCGATGGGTGGCACGGTGATAGAAATACAGGTGAAGCCCGGCGACGACGTGAAGAAGGGGCAGCCCGTGCTCATGTATGAGGCGATGAAGATGCAGAACGAGATAGAGAGCGAGCTTGCCGGCAAGGTGAAGCGCATTCTCGTGAAGGAGGGCCAGGTGGTAGGCACCAACGACCCACTCATCGAGTTTGAGGACTAAAAGCATAGCAGTTAAGCTTAACATAAAAAAGGGGACTCGTGCGCACATGCCTGGCGCCGGTCCCCTTTTTTGCCGCACTGTGGTAGTGAGAGAAAGCAGTGCGACAGGGCTCGGACAGAGGTGTGAAAAAGCCATTGAGTGAGAATTTTAGGGGAAAAAGTGGGATTTGGTGGCGAAAAGTTTTTGTAATTGGAAAAAAGTTAGTAAATTTGCAAGCCATTACGAAAAAAGCGTCGCGCCACCAACGCGACAAAAGAATTTTTAGTAAGAAAAAAGAAAAAATAGGTAAGATAAAAATGAAACAGGACATCCATCCCTCGAATTACCGCGAAGTGGTATTCAAAGACATGTCGAACGAGGAGATTTTCATCACTCGCTCCACAGTGGCATCGAAAGAAACAATTGAAGTAGAAGGCAAGACTTATCCCTTGGTTAAGCTTGAAATCACCAGCTCGTCGCACCCTTACTTCACAGGCAAGCAGAAGCTTGTGGACACCGCAGGACGTGTGGACAAGTTCATGCAGCGCTACGGCAAGCGCAACAAGAAGTAATCGCGGGCTGGAAAGAAAAGATAAAGCTGAAGCGGGAGGACAACCTGATGGGTGGTTCTTCCGCTTCGGCTTTTGTGTGGGCACCGGTAGTTGGACGGGCCGGACGGGTCGGAAATTAAGGTGGGGTAGCCCAAAAAAAGAAGCAACAGCGTGTCGGATATACGCGATTATGTGTGTCAGCCGGCACCATCTTCGCAAAAAGAATTGGCAACTCGCTCCCCATAATCGCGTATCTCCGACACGCAATTGTGTCGCTTCTATCGACACCCCACACAGCGAGTACCTCCGGCACTGGCTGTGTGGGGTTAAGCATAATCGCGTGCCGCCGGCACGCTGCCCGGCTCCGCGGGCGGCAGGGCGACACACCCGCCGATTTCGGGTGCTTACGAAAATAAGGTGGGGTGTGGATAGAGGCAGGGTGTGTGCCTGAGTGGGGACCCGGCACACACCCTGCGCGAAAAGTGCATGATGTATTTTTTTTGATTGAAGATGTTGCCCGGTGTGTGGGAGGGGGTTATTCTTCGGGCTTTGTGAGGTCGTTGATTTGTGCAATCACCTCATCGTTGGTGCGCTGCATCTTGCGGTAGATGCTGAAGGCGAAGATGAGGCCGCAAATGCCGCCAATCACGCCGCCCACGAGCCCACCGGCGATAAAAGCCTGCTGGAACTCGCTTGTGGCCTCGGGGAGAGCATTATATGCTTCAATGCCGGCCCACAGGAGCCACGCGATGATTGCGGGTACTGAGACAGCCATTTGCACGGCACGGCTGCGCTTCATGCGCAGGAGCTTGGTGACGGTGTCGACCAGGTTTCCGCGCAGGTAGTCGTCGTCGGTGATAGAGCTCACGTTGATGCGGTAGTCGGCAAATACGTCGATGCAGCACATTGCGATTAGGAAAGCATAGTTCCACCAAGATATTCCACAAATAGGCACAATGGCAGACCATACCACTGCAATCACGGGGATTAGGCACACCTGTAGCACCACATATTTCTTTATCCACGTCATTTTCTTCTTCATTGCGTCGATAATGAGGCGGTCGTTCACTATTTCTTGCTTCGCGAGCTGAGCCTTGAGGTCTTCGAGCTGGCGGCGCATGGTTTCGAGTTCGTTAATATTGTCGTTGTTCATAATATTATGTGATTTTTAGTTAATAGGAGAATTTTTCAGTTGCTGGCGAATGCGGTAGAGCCTCACCGACACATTCTTTGGAGATATTCCCACTATGGCTGCGATTTCGTCGTAGCTTATGTCTTCGAGCCAGAGAAGGACAATGGCGCGGTCGAGGGGCTGAAGCTGATTGATGCGTCGGTGCAGCAGGCGGGCCTGCTCGGTGTCGCGGCTTCGGTCGGTGAAGAGGTTGATGTCCATGGAGAGCTGCGCCTTGCGGTGGCGCTTCTTCTTCTTGTCGATTGTCACGCAGGTGTTGAGCGCCACGCGGTAGATCCACGTCTTGATGTCGCTGCGGCCGTCGAAGGAGTCGATGCCTTTCCACAGGCGTATGAGCACCTCCTGGAATAGGTCGGCAACTTCGTCCTCATCGCTTGAGAACATGTAGCACACCGTGTAGATAGTGCTTTTGTTCTGCTTGACCAGGGTGGCAAATTTTTGTTCGTTGCTGTTCATTGCGTTGCTTGAGTTGTTGTTTTTTGTTCGTTTGACTGAGAGGTGTGGCGATTTGCTACACAAAATAGGATAAAAAATAATCCCCGACATCACTGCCCGGGATCGCTTAATCAAATTAACCTTGTTAATACCATTAACATAAACCTAAAACTTAGATTGATTGTCGTCGCGACAACGTTTCCAGTTACCTAAAAACTAATACCATGAAAAAACTGATGCAAAGGTAATGGTTTTATGTTGTAGAACATAATTTTTGAATCAAAAAATGCTTGCAATTAAGAAGAATTAACAAATAATGTGGGTTCGACGAGGCAAAGAGGGGGAGGGAGAAAGCATGGCGAGAGGTATCAAAATATTGCTTGAGAGAGGCATTAGGGTGCAGGATGGAGGCAAATGATTGGTGAAAATGGGGTATTTAGTGTGAAAAATGAGAATTTGTTGCAAAAGATTGGTGCGAAATTGCTAAATTTGCAATTTGAAAAAAAGCGACTACCGGAAAAGGCACATATGAATCGGCACAAGGTGATGATATATGCGATTATTGCAGTGGTGGCTATGCTCATGGCGCAGCCGGCGGGGGCGTTCACGCTGGTGATAGATGCGGGGCATGGCGGGCGCGACAAGGGCGCGCCGGGGCTGCACAGCTATGAGAAGGACATCAACCTTGCCGTGGCCCTGGCTCTGGGCGAGATGGTGGAGCGCAACATTGAAGGCGTGAAGGTGGTGTATACGCGCGACCGCGACAAATATCTCACCTTGCAGGAGCGCTGCGATGTGGCCAACCACAAGAAGGGCGACCTCTTTGTGTCGATTCACACCAACTCGCTGGCTAAGACAGCCAAGAACCGGCGCACCATTCATGGCAGCGCGACCTACACGCTTGGCCTGCACCGCACCGAGGAGAACCTTGAGGTGGCAAAGCGCGAGAACTCGGTGATTTCGCTTGAGGACGACTACACGACCACCTATCAGGGCTTTGACCCCGGGAGTACGGAGTCGTATATTATGTTTGAGCTAAGCCAGGACAAGCACCTTGAGCAGAGCGTTAACTTTGCCACGCTGGTGCAGCGGGAGTTTGTGGCTACGGCCGGCCGCGTCGACAATGGGGTGCGGCAGGCGGGATTCTTGGTGCTGGCACGCACGTCGATGCCGGCGGTGCTTGTGGAGCTTGATTTCATCTGCAATCCCAAGGAGGAGGATTTCCTCACTTCGAAGCAGGGGAGGCAGAAGATGGCTAAGGCACTCTACCGTGCATTTGCGAGCTACTACGAGTCGCTGCCCGGCGTGAAGCAGCCTTCGCGGGTGGCAGAGCGCGGAGAAACGGTGACGACTGAGGGGGAAACCACCTATAAGGTTCAGTTTCTCACGAGCAGCAAGAAGCTGGGCGAGGGGGCAGCGGAGTTTAAGGGGCTTCGGGGCGTGGAGCGTTACCGCGACAAGGGGCTTTGGAAGTACACCTATGGCTCGGCAAAGAGCGAGAAAGAGGCTCTGAAGATACTGAAAAGCGAGGTGCTGCCGCGGTTTAAGCAGGCATTCATTGTGGCTTTCAGGGGTGGGGAGCGGATTAGATAGTG
>CAMGFF010000118.1 GCA_946055125.1 uncultured Prevotellaceae bacterium
GTAGTACTTCTTCATCTCCGATTTCTCCTTAACGGAGTTGATGCGGTCAATTCCTATGCCGGTGGTCACATTAAAGTCGGTGCGCAATCGTGCGTCCTGTTCAAGCCAGTATTCATTGTTCGACTCTATCCAGTCGATTTTGCCATACTTAAACGCCAGAAACGCCACTGCGCGATACATCTGGTCGTAGTCCTCCATGTTTCCCACTCGGTAATACTCGGTGAGCGACTCCCTCAGCTCTTCGCTTAGGCTCTCATAGGGTGCATCGGCTATGCCGAGCACGGTCACTCCGTTTTGCTTCAGTCGTTTGCAAAACTCCCAATAGGTGTGCGGAAACTGTGGTGAGATGAAAATAAAATTAAGTGCCATAGTGTGTGTATGCTGTTTCTGTGATTTGTCACCACAAAATTAGTGTATCATAGAATTTTATGCAATATATTTCCCTGTTTATAGAAGTATTTTCTAAATTATTCCCTTGATTGTATTCTTTTATTCTGCTATATCCACCTTTTGCCACATCACAGGAGAATATTATTCTCCACTGCTGCATTGCTGAGGGGGGGAAAAGAAGAGTGTGCATCCTCCTCCCCCTTCAAGTTGTTATGGGGTGAGTGGTGCACACTCCTCATTATTGTGCTTGTGTGGTGCTATTTCTTCGATTTCTTCTTCGATTTGGCAGTCTTAATACCGTCGCGGGCAAGGAGCGCGTCGATGGTGGGCTCACTGCCACGGAAGCGCTTGTAGAGAGCCATGGGGTGCTCGGTGCTGCCGCGCATGAGTATGTTCTCCTTGAATGAGCGTGCTGTGGCTGCATTGAAGATACCGTCGGCCTGGAACTTGGCAAATGCGTCGGCGTCGAGAACCTCGGCCCACTTGTAGCCATAGTAGCCGGCTGCATAGCCTCCCGAGAAGATGTGCGAGAACTGTGTGGAGATGCTTGCACCCGGAGCGGCGTCGAATATCTTCACCGTCTTCAGCGCCTCGGCCTCAAATGCAAAGGGGTCGGAAACCTCGCTGGTGATTGTGTGCCATGCCATGTCGAGAAGTCCAAAGTTGAGCTGGCGAATGCAGGCGTAGGCTGCGCCAAACTGCGACGAGGCCTGTATCTTGTCTATCAGCTCCTGCGGCATGCTCTCGCCCGTCACATAGTGCTTGGCGAAGCTGTCGAGAAACTCCTTCTGCGAGAGGAAGTTCTCATTGAATTGAGAGGGTAGCTCCACGAAGTCGCGATACACATTGGTGCCCGAGAGCGACTCATAGTGCGAGTTGGCAAGCAGTCCGTGAAGGGCGTGGCCAAATTCGTGCAGGAATGTCTCCACCTCGCTGTAGGTGAGCAGCGAAGGCTTGTCGGCTGTGGGGCGGGTGAAGTTCATGGTGATGGTCACGATGGGGCGGATGTTGTTGCCGGCTGCGTCGATGCGCTGCTCGCGGAAGTTGGTCATCCACGCTCCGCTGCGCTTCGATGCGCGGGGGAAGAAGTCGGTGTAGATGATACCGATGAACTTGCCATCGTCGTCGGTCACGTCGAATGCCTTTACCTCGGGGTTGAACACCTGTGCGTTGAAGTTCTGCGTGAAGTGTAGCCCATAGAGCTTGGTCGCGAGGCCAAACACGCCGCCTATCACGTTGTTAAGCTCGAAGTAGGGGCGAAGCATCTCGTCGTTGAGCGCGTAGCGAGAGTCCTTGAGCTTGTTGTAGTAGTAGGAGTAGTCCCATGCCTGGAGTTTCATCTTCTTGCCCTCGGTCTTCGAGGCAAATTCCTCAAGCTCCTTCAGGTCTTTCTTCATCACGGGGGTGTAGGCGTCGCGCAGCTTGTAGAGCAGGTCGTAGACGTTTTCCACGCTCTCGGCCATGCGCTGGCGCAGCACATAGTCGGCATAGTTCTTGTAGCCGAGCAGCTTGGCCATCTCATAGCGGGCGAGCGAGAGTTCCTTGATAAGCTCAAGGTTGTTGTATTCGCCCTTGGTGTTGCGGGTGTTGTACATCATGTAGAGCTTCTCGCGCAGGTCGCGGCGGGTGCTGTATTTCATGAATGGACCGTAGCTCGGAGCCTGCAGGGTGATGAGGTAGGCATCCTCGCGTCCCTTGGCCTTGGCAGCCTCCTTGGCAGCCTGGAGTGCGCTCTCGGGCAGGCCGTCGATGTCGTCGGCAGTGAGCCACAGCTCGTAGGTGTTGAGCTCCTTCAGCACGTTCTGGCCAAACTTCAGTGTGAGCTGCGAGATTTTCTTCGTGAGCTCGCGGTATTTCTCGCGGTCGGCTCCCTCAAGGTTGGCCCCGTTGCGTGCAAAGCTCTGGTAGCTCTTCTCAAGCAGCATCTGATCCTCGGTGCTGAGAGAGGTGCGCTCGCAGTTCTCATACACATATTTCACGCGCTTCCACAGCCCCTCGTGAAGCGATACGAAGTTGCCATACTCCGACAGCTTCGGCGACACGCGCTGCGAAATCTCCATCAGCTCGTCGTCGGAGTTGGCCGAAAGAAGCGGATAGAACACGTTGAGCACGCGGTTAAGGTCGTGACCGGTGCGCTCAAGCGCCACAATGGTGTTCTCAAAGGTGGGCTGCTCATTGTTGTCCGCAATGGCCTGAACCTCGGCCTTGGCTTTCTCTATGCCTAAGTCGATTGCCGGCTCAAAGTCCTTGTTGGTGAAATAGTCAAACGGGATCATGCCATTCAGCGTCTTGAAGTCGCTCATCAATACATTATCAGCATTCATCAACGTCATTGACAATAAAAATGTTAGTGAAATAATTAATTTTCTCATGTCGTTATTTAGTTTGTTTTATTTTTGTCTATCTTTTTTCGTGCCGGCAAAATTGCAGATTTTTTTCTCTCTTTTATCACTATTTTGTAATAACTCTGCAAAAATAAGTAAAAATTTTGCGCCGTGAAAATTTCATTATGAATTATTTTCACTCTTTGCTTTCGTTTTGCCTATTTTTTAGATAATTTTGCAGCACGAAACTACTAAAGCCAAAATCTGATGACTAAAAAATACATTCAAGACTTCACGCTGGTGGATAAGCGGCAGGTCACTCCCGCTTGCCACCTGCTCAAGCTCGCGCCTGCACGGGGCGGCTCGTTGCCCACGATGCTCCCGGGGCAATTTGTGCAGGTGGAGGTGGCCGGTTCCAAAACCACTTTCCTGCGCCGCCCTATTTCTGTGAACTTCGTTGATTCCTGCGACAACACCCTGTGGCTCCTCGTGCGCTGCGCCGGCGAGGGCACTGTCAGCCTGGTGAACAACCCCGTGGGTGCGACCGTCAACCTGGTGCTGCCTCTTGGTAATGGCTTCGATGCCACGCCGGGTGGCCGCCGCCTACTCATTGGCGGTGGAGTGGGGGTGGCCCCGCTCCTCTATCTCGGAAAGGTGCTGCGCGATGCCGGTACAAGTGTCACTTTCCTCCTCGGAGCACGCTCGGCTGCCGACCTTGCCCTGGTTGAGGAATTTGAGAAATATGGCTCTGTGTGCATCTCCACCGAGGACGGCTCGCGTGGTGAGAGGGGTTTCGTCACCATGCACTCGGTGATGAATGAGAGCTTCGACCTTATACAGTGTTGCGGCCCTATGCCCATGATGAAGGCTGTGGCTCGCAAAGCCAGGGAAATGGGCACGCCCTGCGAGGTGTCGCTCGAGAATCTCATGGCCTGCGGCATCGGCGCTTGCCTCTGCTGCGTGGAAGACACCACCGATGGTGGTAATGTGTGTGTGTGCAAAGAGGGTCCCGTATTTAATATTGACAGATTGAAATGGTAGATTTAAGTGTGAAAATTGGTGAGCTCGAATTGAAGAACCCCGTGCTCACCGCCTCGGGAACTTTCGGCTACGGCGAGGAGTTCAGTGATTTTGTGGATCTCAGCAAGCTCGGCGGTTTCATAGTGAAGGGCACCACCCTCAACCACCGCGAGGGAAACCCCTATCCCCGCATGGTGGAAACTCCATCGGGCATGCTCAATGCCGTGGGATTGCAGAACAAGGGTGTGGATTACTTCATCGAGCACATTTATCCCCGCATCAAGGACGTGGACTCGCGCATCATCGTCAATGTGTCGGGCGCTCAGGTCCCCGACTATGTGGCTGTGTGCGAGAAGCTCGCTCCTCTCGACAAGGTGGCTGCCGTGGAAATCAATATCTCATGCCCCAATGTGAAGCAGGGTGGCATGGCTTTCGGAACTACTTGCGCCGGTGCCGAGAGCGTAACTGCCGCCGTGCGGAAGGCCTACCCTAAAACAATGATAGTGAAGCTCTCGCCCAATGTCACCGACGTTGCCGAGATTGCCCGTGCCGTGGAGGCTACCGGTGCCGATGCCGTGTCGCTCACCAACACTTTCCTCGGTATGGCAATCAACACCGAGACGCGCCGACCCTGCCTCTCAACCATCACCGGAGGCCTGTCGGGACCCTGCATCCGTCCCATCGCCGTGCGCATGGTGTGGCAGGTGGCAAAGGCTGTGAAGGTGCCTGTAGTGGGCCTGGGTGGCATCATGAACGGCCGCGACGCTGTGGAGTTCATGCTTGCCGGCGCAACCGCCATTCAGGTGGGTACTGCCAATTTCATCGACCCCTCGGTGACCGGAAAGATTGTGGATTACATTGAGGACTACTTGCGCCGCCACGGCTTCAACTCGGCCACTCAGCTCATCGGCGCAATGGAGGCTTAAATCCGCATTATAACCGAAACATTATTGGCTCACAGCTTTCAAGTTGCGCAATTTTTTGTAATTTTGCATTTGAAATGAAATAACACTAAACGAAAGATATGAAAGAAAAAATCATTCTCACCGGCGACCGCCCCACCGGGCGTTTGCACATCGGCCACTATGTGGGCTCGCTGCGTCGCCGTGTGGAGCTTCAGAACTCTGGTGAATACGACAAAATATTTATCATGATTGCCGACGCACAGGCCCTCACCGACAACGCCGACAATCCCGAGAAAATTCGCCAGAACGTCATCGAGGTGGCCCTCGACTACCTCGCTTGCGGTCTCGACCCGGAGAAATCCACTATCTTTATCCAGTCGGCCGTGCCCGAGCTCACCGAGCTGGCTTTCTACTATATGAACCTCGTCACGGTGTCGCGCCTGCAGCGAAACCCCACGGTGAAGACCGAAATCCAGATGCGAAACTTCGAGACTTCGATCCCGGTGGGTTTCTTCACCTACCCAATCAGCCAGGCTTCCGACATCACAGCTTTCAAGGCCACCACGGTGCCCGTGGGCGAGGACCAGAAGCCTATGCTGGAGCAGACCATGGAAATCGTGCGCCGCTTCAACTTCATCTATGGCGACACTCTTGTGGAGCCGCAAATCCTCCTCCCCGACAACGCTGCCTGCCTGCGCCTCCCCGGCACCGACGGCAAGGCTAAAATGAGCAAGTCGCTCGGCAACTGCATCTACCTCAGCGACACAGCCGATGAGGTGAAGAAGAAAATCCGCTCAATGTACACCGACCCCGACCACCTGCGTGTGCAGGATCCCGGCAAGGTTGAGGGAAACACAGTGTTCACCTATCTCGACGCCTTCTGCACTCAAGACCACGTGGACCGTTTCCTCCCCGACTATCCCACCCTCGATGCCCTCAAGGAACACTACCGCCGTGGTGGACTGGGCGACGTGAAGTGCAAGAACTTCCTCAATGCCGTGATGGAAGATGTGCTTGCACCTATTCGCGAGCGCCGTAAGCAATTTGAGCAGGATATCCCCGCCGTGTATGATATGCTGCGACGTGGCTGTGAGAAAGCACGCGAGCAAGCGGCAATCACACTGAGCGAAGTGCGCAGCGCAATGAAAATCAACTACTTCGACGATGCCGAGCTAATCGCCGAGCAGGCTAAGCGCTTCAAGGACATGAGCAGCAAATAATACAATCAAAAAACAATCAATATCACCTTTTAATTCAAAAAACTACTTTTTTATGGCAGCAACACCCGAATTTAAGTATCAGCACCCATTCCCACTGGGTCCCGACGACACCGAATACTATCTGCTTACCAAGGACTATGTGTCGGTAAGCGAGTTTGAGGGCAAACCAATCCTCAAAATAGCCCCCGAAGGCCTCACCCTGTTGGCCCGTCAGGCTTTCCGCGATGTTTCGTTCCTCCTGCGTCGCGCTCACAATGAGCAGGTTGCAAAAATCCTCAGCGACCCCGAGGCAAGCGAGAACGACAAGTATGTGGCCCTCACTTTCCTCCGCAATGCCGAGGTGGCTTGCAAGGGCAAGCTCCCAATTTGTCAGGATACGGGCACGGCAATTATCCATGGCGAGAAAGGCCAGCAAGTTTGGACCGGATTCTGCGACGAGGAGGCTCTCTCGCGCGGCGTCTTCGAGACCTACACTCAGGAGAACCTGCGCTACTCGCAGAATGCTCCGCTCAATATGTACGATGAGGTGAACACCAAGTGCAACCTTCCCGCCCAGATCGACATTGAGGCTACCGAGGGTATGGAGTACAAGTTCCTCTGCGTGACCAAAGGTGGTGGCTCGGCCAACAAGACCTACCTCTATCAGGAAACCAAGGCCCTGCTCAATCCCGCCACTCTCGTGCCTTTCCTCGTGGAGAAGATGAAGACGCTCGGCACTGCTGCTTGTCCGCCCTACCACATCGCTTTCGTGATTGGTGGAACCTCGGCCGAGAAGAACCTCCTCACCGTGAAACTCGCCTCAACTCACTACTACGACAACCTCCCCACCACAGGCAACGAGGGCGGACGTGCCTTCCGCGATGTGGAGCTTGAGAAGCAAGTGCTCGCCGAGGCTCACAAGATTGGCCTTGGCGCTCAGTTTGGCGGCAAGTATTTCGCCCACGATGTGCGCATCGTGCGTCTGCCGCGTCACGGCGCTTCCTGCCCCGTGGGAATGGGCGTGAGCTGCTCGGCCGACCGCAACATCAAGTGCAAAATCAACAAGGACGG
>CAMGFF010000119.1 GCA_946055125.1 uncultured Prevotellaceae bacterium
CCTTGCGCCATTCATTTACCCTACTTCCAAACGCTGTTACATGTAACGTCTTTTTTCGACTCACACAACTCCCTCATTACCAGCACAATCACAAATCCTAAGTCAAAAAACTGTTACATGTAACGTTTTTTTGACTTACGCAATCCCCTCTGGTGCGTCCCTACATGAGAATATCATCAAACCGAATTTTGACACACCCTCACATTAGACAATTTTTCGGGTATTTCTATTCTCCATCTATATCCTATGGGGGGGGGTGGGGGAGAATCAGTGGAGGGCTACTTTCTCGGTGGGGGGAAGGGCGGTGTTGCGCTCCTCCACCACTTGCGCCACGGTGCGAGCCAGGGTGAGGAACGATGCGCCCGACACGCTGTTCTGCAGCGTCACCGGCACGCCGTCGTCGCCGCCACGGCATATTCCCGCCACGAGGGGTATCTGTCCCAGCAGTCGCACGTCGAGAGCCTCGGCGAGGTTCTTGCCGCCGTCCTTGCCGAAGATGTAGTATTTCTCATCGGGGTGGGCCGCCGGTGTGAACCACGACATATTCTCCACAATGCCCAGGATGGGCACGTTCACCTTGTCGCTGCGGAACATGCTCACGCCCTTGCGCGCGTCGGCAAGCGCCACTTCCTGCGGTGTGGTCACCACAATGGCTCCGGTGATGGCGAGCGTCTGCACCAGGGTGAGGTGAATGTCGCTCGTGCCGGGAGGCATGTCGATGATGAAGTAGTCGAGCTCGCCCCAGTGTGCCTCGGCTATGAGCTGCTTCAGTGCGTTGCTGGCCATTCCGCCGCGCCACAGCACGGCTTTCTCCTTATCTACGAGGAAGCCTATGGAGAGGAGCTTTACGCCATATTTCTCTATGGGGAGAATGAGGTCGCGGCCCTCCACGGTGGTCATGAAGAGCTGCTCATCTTCCACGCCAAACATCTTAGGCACCGAGGGGCCGAAGATGTCGGCGTCGAGCAGCCCCACCTTGTAGCCGAGCTGCGCGAGCGACACTGCCAGGTTGCTTGCCACTGTGGATTTTCCCACGCCGCCCTTGCCCGACGACACGCCGATGATATTTTTCACGCCCGGCAGTGGGTTCTCGGGCTTAGGCGGCAGCTGGGTGCGCGATTTCATTGCTATGTTGCCCTTTATCTCCACGTCGGGCGAGATGTAGGTGGCTATTGCTGTCTCGGCAGCGCGAATCACCGACTTGGCAAAGGGGTCGGTGGGCTTGTCGAAGACGATTGAGAACGACACCTTCATGCCGTCGATGCGCATGTCGTCCTCCACCATTCCGGCGGTGACGATGTCGGTGCCGGTACCGGGATAGCGTACGTTTTTCAGGGCCTCAAGAATGAGGCTGGGATATAGTCGTAGTTCCATGTTGATGCGGTGTGTGTTTGAGGGGTTTATTCTTTGTCGGTGAGGAGCTGTGGGCACTGAATGTAGCCACGCGAGAAGCTGCGGTAGGTGTCCTCCTCAATCTCTATGTCGGGCTCGGTGAGCGGCGTGTCGGGGGTGAGGTGGAATTGCAGGTACTTAATCGTGAGGCCGCGGTCGAGCCACTGCTGCTCATAGAAAGTGCGTATTTCGAGAATGTCGTCGGCCAGTCCCGAGTGGTACAGGTCGGCGGTGTTCACCTCCACCGGCAGCCGGTTGAGTGCCACCATGGCGTCGGTGTAGGTGTAGAGGAAAGGGCTGTCGGTCTTGAGATGCACCAGCCCACCGGGCCTCAGGATGAGGCGGTAGAGCTCCATGAAGCGGGTGGAGGTGAGGCGCTTGCGCACCTTGCGCATCTGCGGGTCGGGGAAGGTGATCCAAATCTCGCTCACCTCGCCCGGGGCGAAGAAGCGGTCGATTATCTCGATGTTGGTGCGCAGGAATGCCACGTTGCCCAAGCCCTCGGCGTGAGCCTGCTTTGCGCCGGTCCACATTCGAGCGCCCTTTATGTCCACTCCTATGAAGTTCTTGCCCGGGAATCGGCGTGCGAGCCCCACAGCATACTCTCCCTTTCCGCAGCCAAGCTCCACCACGATAGGGTTGTCGTTGCCAAACACCTTCTCGCCCCAGCAGCCGCGCAGCTCACAGTATTGGTCGTGAATGGCGGCAAAGGGGAACTGATACACATTTGGCAGCCGTTCCATCTCGGCAAATTTCTTCAGTTTGTTTTTTCCCATTATTGATTTCTTTGGTGAGGAGTGCAGAGAATAAGAGTTATTTCACAGCCATGAGCTTAAATGTGCGTGTGATGCCATTGTGGAGCCTCACCTCCACAATCACCACCGGCGAGTTGATGGCGGCAACGTTGAGCGTAGCCTCGCAGCCGGTGCCGCGGGCGGTGTCGCACAGCGCACCGGCCTCATCATAGAGGTTGGCGCGGTCGATATTGTCGGTGGCCACGATTTGCAGTTTCGAGCCTATGCGTCCAATCCTCACCGCCACTTCGGCTCCCACCATGGGAGCGTCGATGGCCGAGATGTCCTTTATGTCGAAGTCGCACCACTGGTCGGCGGCCTTGTAGGCGGCAATCATATCCTTGGTCACATACAGAGGGGTGCGGAAGTCGTCGTTCATTCCCCGAAACGCCTCCTTGCCAAGCTCGGGCACAGCCGGCGGATAAGCCTTCACCGAGGCCGGGCGTGCGCCCTCAAAGGCGTTGTCGCCAATGTAGGCCACATTATCGGGAATCACCAGCTCATTGCCGGCCATGGTGTTGCCATAGAAGGCATAGTCGCCCACCTCCTCGGCATATTCGGGAAGCACTACGCTCTGTGCCGAGGCATTGCCGAAGAACACCCCCTCGGGCACCTCAGCCAAGGAGCCGGGCAGGGCCACACGTGCTATCGGCGTGCCGGCAAAAGCCCACTCGCCCACCTGCTCCACGTTGGGGCACAGGGCGAAGTCGAAGCTCGTGAGCGCGGTGCCGCTGAATGCCTCATCGCCAATCTCCTGCAGAGCCGAGCCATCGGCCACCTCCACAGTGGCGAGAGCCTCACAGCCGGCAAAGGCCCGGTCGCCTATCTCAATCACGCCGGTTCCTATCTCCACCGAGGCCAGGGCGGCGCAACCGGCAAATGCTCCCTCGCCTATCTCGCGCGAGTTGAGGACAACGCTCTTCAGGCCGCTGGCGCTGAAGGCGTGGTCGCCTATCTCCCTCACGCCGGCAGGCAGAGTGATTGCCTCCAGCTCCTCACAGGCTGCCACCGAGGCCTCGCCCACCACTCGCAGCCCGGCCGGCAGCGACAGACTACGCAGCTTCGAGCCGAAGAAGGCATGGCGCGGCAGCTCATCGGCCTCAAAGCGGCCTCGGCTGCCAAAGTAGCACTCACTGCCAGTGCAGGTGTAGGCTACTATAGTGGCGCCGCTTAGGTTGAGGGCTGAGAGCTCGGTGAGGTTGTCGGCGATAAAGGCAAAGTCGCGCACGTCGAGGGAGCCGGTCAAAGTGAGCTCGGTCACGGCATTGTCGGTCACGGCGCTGTGCAGCTCTCCCGGAGCAGCCGCAACGCTCACGGCTTCAGCGGCAAGCCACGATGTCATGGCAAGGGCTGAGGATAGAATTATCTTTTTCATTGCAATGTGCATTATTGATTCGGGGTTTATTTTTGCAAAAATAGTGCAAATCTGTGAATTATCGGCCACCACAGTTCAAAAAAAGCATTTTTTTAATCGCGAATGTGCGATTTCACCGAACAAATGGCACCCGAATGTGCTTTTTTCACTATATTTGCGACCACCACCTTGTGGCACTTTTGTTTCCTTTCCTAAAAAATGAGCTTTTACTATGGACTACCAGAGTGACGTGGAGCTGCTTAGGCTCACTTTCGAAGCAATCATAAAGAATCATTCCACAATGGGAATGCAGTGGAAAAACCTCTACCTCGCCCGCGTGGCTAAGGCGATTCTCCTCGACTTCCTGCCCGAGTCGCTGCCGGGCGAGTACGATGACATGGCCGGCAAGGCGAGGCTGCTTGAGCAAATGCTCGACTACTGCCACGAAACCGACATGCCTCGCGCAGCAATAGCCATGCGCGAGATTATCGACCGCCATGCCCCAAGCGAGGCCAACTCAAAGGCTCTCTCAAAGCTGCGTGAATACACCGACCCTCACGTCGACACCATCGCTTGGTGCAAGAAATGGGGCGGCTTGCTAAAGTTTGACCCCGTGGAGCGCACCGAGCGGTGGGAGGAGGTAATCTACGACGTGGAGAAGGAGGTGGCTCACCGCCTCAACTTCGATGAGTGGCACATGGGTTTCTGCCACCACTACTGGAGCGTGAAGCGCGAGGTGCTTGCCTCAATGGGCGTGGAGTGGCACTCTCCCTCGGCAATGAACCCCGGCGTGTTGTTTGATTAAACTCCCTATTCTATAAGTGATTATGAAAAAGATGATTACCATCACCACTCGCCCCACGGGCGAGTGCCTCACCGGCCGCAGCCACTGGTGGGGAGCCCCCGACCTACCCGCCGACGTTCCCTACCCCTTCGTCAACGTGGGCGAGGGAGAGGAGGCGTATCCTGAGCCGCTCACTTTCATCTGCCAGATTAGGCTCAGCGACATTGCCCCTTTCGACCCCGAGGGCAAGCTGCCTCACAAGGGTATGCTCTATTTCTTCGCCGCCATCGACTACTTCCTCGGCGAGGACTCCCCGCTCGACCTCCCCATTCACAACTATAGCGGCGAACTTATCCGCGTGATTTACAGCGAGGAGGAAGACAACCTTGAGCCCTACGAAATCACCTGGGAGGACTCCGACGAGAGCATCTTCCGCCCCGCCGAAACCATCGACTTCGGCGCGACCGATGGCTCCTACGACGTGTTCTCTCACGGCCTCTTCGGCGAGGCAATCGACGATGTGGCCGAGCGATACCCTCACCTCACCACCCTGCTCCGCATCGAGGAGGAAGACCGCTGGGGTCTGCGCTTCTACGACTGTGGCACCCTCTACTTCCTAATCTCCCCTGTCGACCTTGCCCACCGCCGCTTCGACCGCACCTCCATAGAACTTTTCTTCTACTAAAGTGGAGAGGAGTGATCGTGATTCTATTTTCCTCTTACCTTTTTTTAACTCTATTATGCTTTGAGTTTTTAAGAATTGTTGCTACATTTGTGAGAGATTGTCGCTATCTCTTCTTATATAACCCAAATATTCACTAATGCTTTATGGAAATAATTGAAAATGACAGCCTTATAGTGAAAGCCAAGTCGCAAGGCGCCGAGCTGTGCAGCATAGTGCGCAAATGCGACGGCCGGGAGTTCCTTTGGCAGGCCGACCCAAAATACTGGAAGCGGCACTCCCCGGTGCTTTTCCCTATTGTGGGCGCTTTGTGGAACAACAAAATGCGCCAGGACGATGAAACCTATGTCATGACCCAGCACGGATTTGCCCGCGACTCCGAATTCGAGCTCCTGGAGCACTCCGGCGACTCTCTCGCTTATGTGCTACGCGCCAACGAGAACTCCCTGCGACACTACCCCTACAACTTCGAACTCAAAATCAGCTACCGCCTCACCGGCGAAACCGTGAAGGTGATGTGGCAGGTGCGCAACCTCGAGGAAAAGCGCATAATGCACTTCCAGATTGGCGCGCACCCGGCATTCAACTACCTGGACTACGACCCCGACGCCGAGCAACAGGGCTACATCAAATTCGACACCTCGGCCGACTCCTACAAGCTATCAGTAATCGGGCAGAAAGGCTGCCTCGCCTCCTCGGCCGACACGCTCCATGCCACCGACGGAACTATCCGCGTAACACGCCACACATTCGACCACGACGCCATTATCCTCGAGAAGCGCCAGGTGCAGTCGGTCACCCTAATCAGCCCAAGCCATGAGCCTTACCTGCGCGTGGCTTTCAACGCCCCGGTGGTGGGAATTTGGTCGCCCGCTCGCAGCAGCTTCGCCCCATTCGTGTGCATCGAGCCGTGGTATGGCCGCTGCGACCGCGAGGCCTATGAGGGCGAGTTCAGCGACAAGGAATGGATGCAGCACCTCAAGCCCGGAGCCCAGTTCAACGCCGAGTATCTCATCGACATCTTGTGATGCACGACCACAAGCCCCCGATTTTGTAACGAAAATATTAAGTTTTATATCGAAAACCCTCAAAAATCACCACTATGGCACAAATTAAGGAAAAAATTCCTTAATTATGCGCTGGTGTATCAAAAAAATAACTACCTTTGCATTGAATTTCTGCAAGGAAATCACAGCTACGACAATTCAATAATTTCTTACATACAATAATTTGAAGAAAATGGCAAAGATTGATTTAACTAAGTATGGCATTCAGGGCACTCCTGAAATCGTTTACAACCCCTCTTATGAGCAGCTCTTCAAGGACGAGACCAACCCCGAGCTCACCGGCTTCGAGAAAGGTCAGGTAACTGAGCTTGGCGCTGTGAACGTGATGACAGGTATCTACACCGGCCGCTCGCCTAAGGACAAATTCATCGTGATGGACGAGACCTCGAAGAACACCGTGTGGTGGACAAGCGACGACTACAAGAACGACAACAAGCCCGTCACCGAGGAGACCTGGAAGGCTCTCAAGGAGCTCGCCGTGAAGGAGCTTTCGAACAAGAAGCTCTACGTCGTGGATGGCTTCTGCGGCGCCAACCGCGCTACTTGCCTCCGCGTGCGCTTCATCGTTGAGGTTGCTTGGCAGGCTCACTTCGTGAAGAACATGTTTATCCGTCCCACCGATGAGGAGCTTGAGAACTTCGAGCCCGACTTCATCGTCTACAACGCCTCGAAGGCTAAGGTGGAGAACTACAAGGAGCTCGGCCTCAACTCCGAGACTGCCGTTGTGTTCAACCTCACCTCGAAGGAGCAGGTTATCATCAACACTTGGTATGGCGGTGAGATGAAGAAGGGTATGTTCTCTATGATGA
>CAMGFF010000120.1 GCA_946055125.1 uncultured Prevotellaceae bacterium
ACCAACAAGACTGTTATTGTGATTCGTTTCCGCAAATCCTCAATCTTCCAAATATTCTTTGCAGTTTCAATAAACTTCATTTAATTAAATTTTTTGGAATGTTCCACCTAAGGCTGTGATTGCCTCTTCTGCTTTCTTCGAGATGGCATTTGCCTCTACCTCAAGCTTCGCCGTGAACTCGCCGTTGGCAAGCACCTTCACAAGCTGGTTCTTGCGAACCTTGCCCGCTGCTATCAGGTCGGCTACTGTCACCTTCGTCAGGCCGGCTGCCTCAGCTACAGCTTGAATTACGTCGAGATTCACTGCCTTATACTCCACACGGAAGTGGTTCTTGAAACCAAACTTCGGCACGCGGCGCTGCAGCGGCATCTGTCCGCCCTCAAAGCCTACCTTTGCTGAATAACCCGAGCGCGACTTCGCTCCCTTGTGTCCACGAGTTGATGTGCCACCCTTGCCCGATCCGGCTCCGCGGCCTATGCGCTTTCCTTTCTTGTTTGAACCAACTGCGGGCTGCAAATTACTTAAATCCATAATCGTCGTTTCTTTCTTTTTTAAGTGTCCGTCCTAATTATTGATTAGTCTACAATCTTCACAAGGTGACGAACTGCGTTTACCATTCCCATGATGGCTGGAGTGTTCTCCTTCTCAACCACATGATTCATTTTTCTCAGTCCAAGTGCGTCGAGGGTTCTCTTCTGTACAGCAGGACAGTTGATTCTGCTTTTTACTTGCTTTATTTTTATTGTTGCCATGATGTACTCTGATTTTTTAACCGTTAAACACTTTGTCCATTGATACGCCACGGTTCTGTGCCACTGTCGCCGGGCTGCGCATCTCATCGAGAGCGGCTATCGTGGCCTTTACCAGGTTGTGGGGGTTCGATGAGCCTTTCGACTTGCATATCACGTCGGTGATACCCACGCTCTCAAGCACGGCACGCATTGCACCTCCGGCCTTTACTCCGGTACCCTGCGACGCAGGCTTGATTATCACGCGCGAGCCTCCAAACTTGGCCGCCTGCTCGTGTGGCACTGTGCCCTTGTGCACCGGCACCTTGATGAGGTTCTTCTTTGCCGACTCTACGCCCTTGGCGATTGCCGCTGTAACCTCGTTGGCCTTTCCAAGACCGTAGCCGATGATACCGTTCTCGTTTCCTACAACCACGATGGCTGCAAATGTGAAGGTGCGTCCTCCCTTAGTTACCTTGGTCACGCGGTTTATCGCCACAAGACGATCCTTCAGCTCGATATCGTTGGTCGATTTTACTCTGTTATTTCTCTTTATCATAACTGCTCTTAAAATTTAAGTCCTCCATTGCGGGCACCATCGGCCAGCGATTTCACTCTTCCATGGAACAGATAGCCGTTGCGGTCGAAAACCACTGTGCTGTAGCCGGCCTCTATCGCCTTCTTCGCCACAAGCTCGCCAACTTTGGCAGCAATCTCTATCTTCGTTCCCTCTTCTATGCCCTTCGACGACGCCGACACCAGCGTGCGGCCGGCCACATCGTCGATTAGCTGTACATAAATCTGCTTGTTGCTTCTGAACACGCTCATGCGGGGACGCTCGGCACTACCTGACACCTTGCCACGAATACGTGTCTTGATTTTAATTCTTCTGTCTTTCTTCGTTGTCATAGTCGTCAAATTAATTACTTGGCAGATGCCGATTTTCCAGATTTACGACGAATAATCTCGCCGACAAACTTAATACCCTTACCCTTGTATGGCTCAGGCTTGCGCAGCGAGCGTATCTTGGCACACACCTGGCCCAGAAGCTGCTTGTCGCTCGACTCGAGGATGATGAGCGGGTTCTTGTTACGCTCTGTCTTTGCCTCTACCTTTACCTCCTTGGGAAGCTTGATATATATAGCATGTGAATAACCTAATGCAAGCTCAAGAACTTGTCCAGTCGATGTCGCACGGTAACCCACACCAACTAATTCCATCTCTTTCTTGTAGCCCTCGCTCACGCCCACCACCATGTTGTGGATAAGCGCACGGAACAGGCCGTGCTGCGCACGGTGCTCGCGGTCATCGCTCGGGCGGTTCACTGTGAGGTGGCCATCGGCCTGCTCTATCGTCAGGTCGGGGTGAATAGCCTGGCTAAGCTCTCCCTTCGGGCCCTTCACGGTCACTACGTTATCTTTTACAGTCACTGTTACACCGGCAGGTATCACAATTGGCAATTTTCCTATTCTTGACATATCAATACCTCCTTTTTAATAAATGTAACACAATACCTCACCACCTATCTGCTGTGCCTTGGCCTCCTTGTTGGTCATGACACCCTTCGATGTAGATACGATGGCAATTCCTAAACCATTCAACACACGAGGCATATCCTTGTAGCCAGTGTACTGTCGTAGACCCGGACGCGATACACGGGTGAGGCACTTAATGGCACTCACCTTGTCGACCGGATCATACTTCAGGGCTATCTTGATTGTGCCTGCAGGATTCTCTCCCTCTACAAACTTGTAGTTAAGAATGTAACCCTGCTCAAAAAGGATCTTTGTAATCTCCTTTTTAAGTTTCGAAGAAGGGATTTCAACGACTCTGTGCTGAGCCTTGATCGCATTCCTCAATCTTGTCAGATAATCTGCTATTGGATCAGTCATAAAAAATTGTTTAAATTGATTCAGTGTCGCCCCCTCGCCGTTTCCTGCAAGGCTCCGGCTCCAGGCCGATACCGAACAATATTTAATACTAATGTTAATTTATAATTGTCTCAAATTTTTCTTTTTTCCTTCATCCGGATTAAAGCGCTCGCCTTTTTACCAGCTTGCCTTCTTTACACCCGGAATCAAGCCCTGTGATGCCATCTCGCGGAACTGGATACGTGAGATTCCAAACTGGCGCATATAGCCTTTTGGACGTCCGGTGAGCTTGCAGCGGTTGTGCAGGCGCACGATACTTGCGTTCTTCGGGATGAGCTGAAGTGCCTCATAGTCGCCGGCGGCCTTCAAGGCTGCCTTCTTGGCGGCATACTTGGCCACGAGCTTTGCACGCTTCACCTCGCGGGCCTTCATTGATTCTTTTGCCATAGTCTGTCAGATATGTTTATTTTGCGTTCTTAAATGGAAGACCAAACTCCTTGAGCAGCGCGTAGCCCTCCTCGTCAGTCGGCGCCGAAGTCACAAAAGTGATGTTCATTCCCATCATCTTGTTCACGGTGTCGATGTTGATCTCCGGGAAGATAATCTGCTCCTCAATACCCACGGTGTAGTTGCCGCGGCCGTCAAACTTGCTCTCAATGCCCTTGAAGTCTCGGATTCGAGGCAGAGCGATGCGGATGAAGCGCTCCATGAACTCATACATGCGCTCGCGGCGTAGCGTCACTCGCACGCCAATCGGCATCTTCTTGCGAAGCTTGAAGTTTGATATATCCTTACGCGAAAGTGTCGGCACTGCCTTCTGGCCCGTGATGGCCGTCAGCTCGTTGATTGCTGTCTCAATAATCTTCTTGTCGCCGGTTGCGTCGCCAAGTCCCTCATTGATCACAATCTTCAAGAGGCGGGGCACCTGCATCACCGAAGTGTAGTTGAATTGCTTGGTCAATGCCGGTACAATTCTCTCCTTATAATCGTTCTTTACGGTTATAGCGCTCATTACTTAATCTCCTCTCCTGATTTTTTTGAATAACGTACTCTTACTCCGTTCTCGTTCTTGCGACGGCCTATGCGCGTGGCCTTGCCGCTCTTCGGGTCGATAAGGCTCAGGTTCGACACATGAATGGGAGCCTCCATCTTCACGATTCCACCCTGAGGGTGCTTGGCGCTGGGCTTGGTACTCTTCGATACCACATTGACACCTTCTACCACTGCCTTGTTCTTATCCACAAGCACGCGCACCACTCGGCCCTGCTTGCCACGATCGTCACCGGCATTCACTATCACGGTGTCACCCTTTTTGATATGCAATTTGCTCATTACTTCTATTAATTCCTATCGTTGATTAAAGTACTTCAGGTGCGAGCGAAACTATCTTCATGTTGGTCGCACGAAGCTCTCGCGCAACCGGGCCAAAGATACGTGTTCCTCGAAGCTCACCGGCATTGTTCAATAACACACAGGCATTGTCGTCGAAGCGGATATACGAGCCATCGGCGCGGCGAACCTCCTTCTTCGTTCTCACGACCACTGCCTTCGATACAGTACCTTTCTTCACATCCGAAGAGGGGATTGCGTTCTTCACAGTGACCACAATCACATCTCCCACCGATGCATAGCGGCGGCCTGTACCACCCATTACACGGATGCAAAGCACTTCCTTTGCTCCGCTGTTGTCTGCAACTGTTAATCGGCTTTCAGTCTGTATCATCTTTCTTTTACTTCACTTTTTCGATTATTTCTACTAATCTCCATCTCTTTGTTTTGCTCAATGGACGTGTCTCCATCAGTCGAACAGTGTCGCCTACGCTGCACTCATTCTTCTCGTCGTGAGCATGGTACTTCTTTGTCTTGTTGACAAACTTACCATAGATGGGGTGCTTCTCCTTCCACTTGATGGTGACGGTGATCGTCTTGTCACCCTTGTTGCTGGATACCACCCCAACTCTTTCCTTTCTTAAATTTCTCTTTTCCATTCTTGTTATTAAACCTACTGGCTGGGATTACTTAATTTTCAGCTCACGGGCACGAAGCTCCGTCTTCATTCTCGCAATCATACGACGATCTTTCGTAATCTTCGACGGATTATCAAGCGGAGTAATCGAATGATTAATCTTCGTCTGGAGGTACTCCTTCTCAGCTACCTCAAGGCGCTCCTTAAGCTCCTTGTCGCTTAATTCCTTTATTTCTTCCTTCTTCATAATTCGCTTAGACATTTTGAGTTTCATCATAATCACGGCGCACTACAAACTTAGTGGTCACCGGCAGCTTCTGTGCTGCAAGGCGAAGCGCCTCCTTTGCTATTTCGTAGCTCACGCCCTCTACCTCTATCAGCATGCGGCCCGGGGTAACTGGTGCTACGAAGCCCTCTGGTGCTCCCTTACCTTTACCCATTCGCACGTCGGCAGGCTTCTTGGTGATTGGCTTGTCGGGGAAGATGCGTATCCAGATCTGTCCCTCACGCTGCATGTAGCGTGTCACTGCCACACGGGCAGCCTCTATCTGGCGTGCTGTAATCCACTTGGTCTGGAGTGTCTTGATTCCGAACGAACCGAAAGCCAGCTGGTCGCCGCGGTGAGCGAAGCCTTTGCTCACGCCCTTTTGCGGTCTTCTATATTTTACTTTCTTAGGTTGTAACATTGTTCAGTTAATTTCAAGTGTCGGTTTTAACGATTGCTTTTTTTGTTTCTGAAGCCGCCCTTGCGCGGACCGCCGTTGTTGCCTCCACGGCCCTCCTTAACGTTGCTCGTGTAGTTGGGCGCAAGGTCACGCTTGCCGTAAACCTCGCCTCGGCATATCCACACCTTGATTCCGATGATTCCCACCTTGGTGAGAGCCTCCACAAGCGCGTAGTCGATGTCGGCACGAAGCGTGTGCAGCGGTGTGCGGCCCTCCTTGAACATCTCCGAGCGAGCCATCTCGGCGCCGTTGAGGCGTCCGCTCACCTGTATCTTGATGCCCTCGGCTCCCATGCGCATCGTCGAGGCCACGGCCATCTTCACCGCACGGCGGTAGGCTATCTTGCCCTCCACCTGGCGAGCGATGTTGGCTGCCACTATCTCTGCGTCAAGCTCAGGGCGCTTCACCTCATAGATGTTAATCTGCACGTCCTTGTCGGTCACCTTCTTCAACTCCTCCTTCAGCTTGTCGACCTCCTGGCCGCCCTTGCCTATTATCATGCCGGGGCGCGAGGTGCACACTGTGATTGTCACAAGCTTCAGAGTTCTCTCTATTATGATACGCGATACACTGGCGTTGGCAAGACGCGCACTGAGGTACTTGCGGATTTTGCTGTCCTCAAGCAAAGTATCACCGTAATTCTTTCCACCATACCAGTTGGAATCCCAACCTCTGATGATGCCTAAGCGATTGCTTATAGGGTTAACTTTCTGTCCCATTTCGTTGCGTCTTGTTAATCGTTATTGTTATCTATTGTATCCACGAACAAAGTCACATGGTTTGAGCGCTTGCGGATGCGGTAGCCGCGTCCCTGCGGTGCTGTGCGAAGGCGCTTCAGCATCGGGGCGCAATCCACGAAAATGGTCTTCACATAAAGCTCTCCATTCTCGGCTTTCCTTTCATTCTTTTGCTCCCAGTTGGCAATTGCCGAGCGCAACAGCTTCTCTACCTTGGCAGCAGCTTCCTTATTGGAGAATTTGAGCAAGCCCAGAGCCTTGAACACCTCCACGCCACGCACCATGTCGGCCACGAGGCGCATCTTGCGGGGCGACGAGGGCACATTCTTCAGCTTCGCAAAGCTGAGGGGCTTCTGTGCCTCCTTAATCATATTGGCTGATTCTCTTTTTCTTTTACCCATTGTATTTATTAATTCTTTTTTTGTCAGAAATTTTGCTTTCCCGGGCCCTTATTTATTTCTTCTTGTTACCTCCATGGCCGCGGAATGTGCGGGTCAGTGCAAACTCGCCCAGCTTGTGTCCTACCATGTTCTCCGTAACATACACGGGAATGAATTTATTACCATTGTGCACTGCAAAGGTGTGTCCCACAAAGTCGGGCGAAATCATCGATGCACGCGACCAGGTCTTGATCACCGACTTCTTTCCGCTCTCTTCCATGGCGGCTACCTTCTTCTCCAGCTTTACACTGATATATGGGCCTTTTTTTAACGATCGACTCATAGTTTATTGCAATTTATCAAATTACTTCTTTCTTCTT
>CAMGFF010000121.1 GCA_946055125.1 uncultured Prevotellaceae bacterium
GTATATTTACTAATATTGGTTTACTCTATCTCCAGAGAGGGTTGACTAACCGGGTCCTATCCCTGGGCGGAGTTGACTGAGGGCGTAGCCCGAAGGCAACGTAGCCCAGGGATAGGGGCAAAGTTACAAAATTTTTTTATGTCGGCAACGTCTCCATGTCAAGGTTGTCAATCGCCCGTTCTCTATAGCTCGTCCATCCTCGTTTGAACCTGCCTGTACGTCCGGCGGCCTCCATTGGCGTGAGCATCTCAATGCTCCTGTGCGGACGTTCATTGTTGTAGAATGGCACGGCTGCATGCATGGCCTCCCGGACTTCCTCTATGTCATGGAGCTCTTTGTCCTTTAAAAGCTCATTTTTAAGAGTGTTATTAATGCGCTCGGCCTCGGGATTGTCTTTGGGATTACCTGATTCTGTCATGCTGATACGAATCTTATATTGATGCAATACCTCAATATAGTCCGCTGACGTGTATTGCGTTCCACGGTCGCTGTGATGAATCGTAGATGACAGTTCCACTCTATAAGCCAATAGTACGTCTATGGCCATATACAGGGCCTCCAAAGGATAAACCGTTTCCAATGTGGGGCCTATGCTGTAGCCTAACAGTATTTTGGTGTATGAGTCAAGGACAAGACTCGCATAACAGAAAATCCGTTCTTGACTAATGGTGTCTATCAGGGGAATATACGTTATATCACTGACTATCACCTCTCCGATGCGTGTGGGAATCAAGGCCTTGATCAGATTGGGATACGTGGGGTTGCCATGAGTCGAATCGGTGGTGCGAGGTGCCCGTTTGCGTCTGCGCAGCTTATAGCCGTATCGGTCGAATATCTCGCAAAAGCGATCCCGGCCTATTGCGGATCCTCTGCCGAACGCCCTTATATACATAATCCAGATCTTTAATCCTCCGATGCCGGGGTCTTTTATCCGGACTTCTTCTATATAACGAACGGCCAGTTCTTCCATGGCCACACGACGCATATAAGCATCCGCATCGTGCTTGTAATAAGCCTGTTTGCTCTTACCAAACAGCCCGCACAGCTCCGACACCGTGTAGATGTCGGAGTGCTGTGCGTACAGGCGTCTCACTGTTTGGTACCAGCTTTTTTTCTCACGGGAATGTTGAACATCTCTTCAGCGACATCTATCATTGTGTCCAGCGCTTCTGAGCGCATCTTTTCCTGACGGAGCTCCTTTCGCAGGCGCGTAACCTCTGCCCGCAGCTTGTCATAATCTTCCGTGCTGGCATCCTTCTTCTTCTTTCTCATAGTCGGAATCTCTGGAAGTCCTGATGCAAAGTTACGCACAATATACTCCACAGTACGCACTTGAACTCCATTTTCTTCTGCGATCTCGCCATAGCTGAGATCTGTCTCCGCATAAAGCCGTAGGACTTCATCGCGGATCGCTTGTCGTTTTTGTCTCGGCAGACTCTGAAATCTAATCATTTTTTGTCTCGTTAGGAGTCAACTTTTTTCAGGACGAGACAGAATACCCGGGAAAAACTGACATAAATACAGTTTGCTATTTTTCATATTTTTGGGGAAAAATGCCATTTTGTAGAAGCAGCAGGGCGTGGAAGGGGCTTTGAAAGAAGGAGAGGACAGTGCTTATAATTTTAATTTGTGAATGTTATCGCTAAAGAATTGTATTGCCTCAAGAAGCATACATATCAATGTGTTGTGAAGATAGTGATTCCATCTTGGTCGATTTGCTTGCGGAATAGTGGGCGCAGGTTGCGGTGTTCCTGAATTAAATCCACATTGCAGCCGAGTATTGATTCAAGATACTGCACAGCGGCAATGTAGTTGTAGAATTTTGGCGGCATAGTGACGTAGAGGTCGATATCGCTTCCCTCGCGATGCTCACCACGCGCCACAGAGCCGAAAAGTCGCATAGAGGATATGCCATATCGCGATTGCAACTCGTGGGCATGGCTGCGTATTAGCTTTATGTAGTCGTCGCGTGTGCGCATATCAACAATAATTTTTGCAAAATTGCCTATTTTATAAAGCGCAAAGGTAGTAAATTCCCGAAAAACGCAAATTCTATTTTACATTTTAGGCAAAATTGCCTATTTTGTAAAATAGAGGCAGTATGCAAAGTGGGGGGTGATTATTATCGGGTGCGACTTGATGCACACGGTGCGGCCAAGCTGGTGTGGTGGGAGAAAAGTGAGAATAGGGCAGCGACACACTCCGACTCGGTGATTTTGGTGGAAAAGCCGTAGGCGGCCATCACGGCACTGTCGTTGCGTCGGTGTGCCTCACGCAGCTCTGCGGGCATCAGAACGGGGTCGTAGAGGTCGGCAAGCGACGAGTCGGGATATAGGGCGCGGGCATCGAGAATAGCTTGTGCCGACTGCTCAATGCGCTTCTGTGCAGCCTCATCGGCATCAGGCCATGGGAAGTTGTTATAGACGACCTCTTTTGAATAGCGATAATCCGATTTCAGCCTTCCACACACGGTGCGAATCCATGCCATGTGCACATTGCTCTGCAACACTCCGAAGTGATAAAGTGTGGCATTAGGAATAATATGCACAGCATTACTCGAAATATCATTTGCCGTTAAGAATCCCATAGGAATATATCTTCTACGCTCAGATGATGTGCTTGGAATGATAATATAATTCCCTTCAGGCATATTTTCAACATGGAATCGCGTGGGGCGGTCGGCAAGTTTCACCGTTCCGGCACTTTTACTTGCAAGGCGGAATTTGCGCACATTTTCCACTCGCTTCATGCAGTGTGGCATCTTCTTTATCTCGGCAGGAGAGCAGTCGCCAAGCCAAAGGCAATAGCGCGGCTTTTGGTGGATAAATTCCTGTGCTCCATACCAGGGGTGAAAATACTGTCGTGATTGAGGCTCTTTGGCAATGAAATCGAGCATCTCTTCCTCAGTGAAGAGATAGTTGCCGTCGTCGATAGGCTTGTTGCCGATACCGATTTCGGGCACATCGGCAATGGGCTTGGGGCGGCTTCCCACAAACACATCATCGCCCTCAATGAGATAGGCATTTATGTGGCGCACTTCGCGCTTGAGCTCGCCCGAGAATAGATATTTGTGGCGTGCCGTGCGGTAGCCGAAACCCACTATCACGCAGTGCACGTGAGCCTTCAGGCTCGCCTCACTGTCCCAGCGGAAAGTGTGGTGGGCAAAGTTTATGGTAAGCCCGCCGCGCATCAGCGGCTGCCACAGGTCGGCAACCTGCTCGCCCTGAGTAATGGAGTTGGTCGATACCAAAGCAGCCTCAATGGCGGTGCCACGCATATAGTCGGCAGCACGCTTATACCAAGCGCCAACGTAGTCGATGTTACCCACATTGCGCCAATTAGGGCCAAAAGTGGTAATCATATCCTGCTTTTGGGCAGGCTCCATCATTCGTGCACCGATAAATGGCGGATTGCCGATGATGTAGCTGAGCCTTGAAGGCTCGATAACGCTCTCCCAGGGCGTGGCGAGGGCATTCCCCTCGTGAATGTTGGCATAGCTTTTCAGCGGCAGGAAGTCGATGTCCTTGCCCACAATTCGCTCAGTTTCGGCAAGCATCTGCGCCTCGCTAATCCATAGTGCGGTGGTGGCTACCGTTACGGCAAAATCGTTGATTTCGATGCCGTAGAATTGGTTTATGCTCACCTTGATAGGGCTTTCAAACATTCGAGTCTGGAAATATCCGTGGTCGCAGAGGGCAAAAATGGCGCGGTTCTCGAGGCGGCGCAGCGAGAGGTAGGTCTCGGTGAGGAAATTGCCGCTGCCGCAAGCCGGGTCGAAGAAAGAGAGCGACGCGAGCTTGTCGCGGAAAGCATTGAGCCGCTTCACTACCGTAGTGTCCACTTTATCCTCGAGGATAGCATAGAGCTCACGGCGGAGGTCGTCGAGGAAAAGAGGGTCGATAACCTTATGGATATTCTCAATTGAGGTGTAGTGCATGCCACCCTTTCGGCGCGTCGCGGGATTGAGCGTGCTCTCGAAAACACCGCCGAAAATCGTGGGCGAAATCATCGACCAGTCGAAGTCGAGCGAGGCATGCTGTAGCAGCAGGGAGCGAATTTCGGGGGTGAAAGGCGGCACATCAATCTCCTCGGCAAAAAGTCCGCCATTAGTGTAGGGGAAAGCAGCCAGCTCGGGCTTCAAGAAGCGGCTTCGCTTCTCGGCCGGGGTGTTAAGCACCTTGAAGAGCTGCATGAGCGCATCGCGCATATCCTCGGTGGCATAGTGAGCCATATAGTCGTGGAAAATGTCGCGCCGGCCAAAGATGCCGGCATCCTCGGCATAGAGGCAGAACACCAGGCGCACACACAGCACATTGAGGCAACGGAGCGTTTCGGGGTCGTTGTCGCCATACTCGGCAATAAACGCATCGTAGAGCTTGCCCACGATGTCGCCGGCTTTCATCGACACTTCAAATTCCTGCTGCAAGTGCTCGTTGCCGGTTTCCACAAGGAAGCGCAAGCGATAGTACTCGCGCCCGAGGTTGCAGAGCTCCACACGGTGCGGCTCACTATTGGGATTCTCCATATCGTAGATGTCGAACTCGGCAAAGTTGCATGCAACAATCCATCGCGGATGCTGCGACACCTTCAGCGTCATGGCATAACGCTGAGCCTGCTGGAATGGGGTGAGCTTTGTGCCATCGGATTGAGGAATGGGCTTTCGCAAGTCTTTGCCAAGCGACTTCTGCTCAATCATCACGCGCGTGGAGGGTATCATCACATCGATGAACGAGGTGTGGTCGAGCTTCGCCTGCTGTTCAAACTGCAAGAACAGCGACGGATTATCCACGCCGAACACCTCGGTTACGAGCTCGGTCCAGAACACTTGGCTTTCGCCCTTCTCATATCCACGTCCTTTCCAGCGGCGCGCAAACGCCTCGGCTGCCTGAGCCTGTTGCTTTTCGGTTTTCATCTCCAAATGGTTTTGTACTGCAAATGTAGCAAACTCTTTGCAAACTGCCACCATTATCCACGAGTTTTTGTGGTGCCATGGGAATCTACTACGGGGCGGGGTGGTGATTTTTAGGGCGATTTATCTACTGCGTATTGATATAATCACTATATTTGCAGCGTGAAATGGCGCCCTCGATGGGGCGCTGCAATAATAAGGAACAGATAATCAATAGATTTAGAACAAGAAAATGTCGACTTACACAGCTGAAGACAAGCGCAAAGTAACCACTCATCGCCTGGTGGAGATGAAACAGCGTGGCGAGAAAATATCAATGCTCACTGCCTACGACTACTCAATGGCGAAACTTATCGACGAGGCGGGAATCGATGTGATTCTCGTGGGCGACTCGGCATCGAATGTGATGGCGGGCAACATGACCACCCTCCCTATCACCCTCGACCAAATGATTTATCACGGAAAATCGGTGGTGAAGGGCGTGAAGCGTGCCCTCGTGGTGGTGGATATGCCTTTCGGAACCTATCAGGGCAACCCCATTCACGCTCTTGAGAGCGCAATTAGAATAATGAAGGAAACGCACGCCGACTGCGTGAAGCTCGAGGGCGGCGCCGAGATTCGTGAGTCGATTGAGAAAATCCTCTCGGCGGGAATCCCCGTGGTGGGGCACTTGGGGCTCACTCCGCAGTCGATCAACAAATTCGGCACCTATGCCGTGCGTGCCAAGGAGGAGGCTGAGGCCAACAAGCTCATAGGCGATGCCAAGCTGCTCCAGGAAATAGGCTGCTCGGCCCTGGTGCTCGAGAAGATTCCGGCAGCCCTGGCGGCCCGTGTGGCAAGTGAGCTGGTGATTCCCGTGATAGGCATTGGCGCCGGCAGTGGCGTTGACGGCCAGGTGCTGGTGATGCACGACATGCTGGGCATCAACATGGGCTTCCGCCCCAAGTTCCTGCGCCACTATGCCGAGATTGGTAACACCATTATCGACGCTGTGGGCAACTACATCAACGATGTGAAGAGCGGCGACTTCCCCAACGCGGATGAGCAATATTAGGGAGGGAGAGAGTGTGTGTGGCGTGTGATTAATTGAGCGCAAAAGCTGTTTCTCTATGAAAACAACAAATATGAAGTGTAGCCCGATGACAAAAGTGAAGAATTTGTGGACTGTGGCACTCACGGCGGTGCTGATGTGCGTTGCCTCGTGCCATGTGGTCGATGAGCCCGACAACCTCCCCGACGACCCTTGGCGCACCGGCCTCGTGGGCACCTGGGACCGCGCTTTCGATGAGGTTGGTCCTATCACCAATCCTCACGACATCGACTCATTCCAGTTTGCCGCCGACGGCACCGGCTTTTATGCCTTTGAGAACAGCTATGGCGAGTGGGTGAACACCCCTTTCCGCTGGCGCTCCTACTATGGCAACTACCTTGAGATTTTCTATCTCTCGGGCGAGGCCGTGAGCACCTACTACTATTTCTATGATGGCTACCTGTGCTTCGGCGACGGCTACCGCTACGACGGATATGCCCTGCGCTACTAAATGCCACCAAAAATCGCCCTGATTTTTCTTAATTGCAAGAGAGTTATTAAAAAAATTCGTTGCTGAGATGTTTTTTTTGAAAAAAAATTATTGGCAACGAATTTTTTTGGTAGAAATCGCACCAAAATCAGTGTTGACTTGTATGTGGTTTGTTGTCAATAAGTTACGTCGCATTTACTTGCAAAATAAGCCAAAATCGGAGGCTTTTACACGGCTAATTTTCAGGAAATTATGGAAAATTAGACCCTGTGTTTACGGAAATTACGAATTGTTAACACTAATTGAGTTTTTTATTTCAAGAAAAGTATCTAACTTTGCATTGGAA
>CAMGFF010000122.1 GCA_946055125.1 uncultured Prevotellaceae bacterium
TCGCCAAGCGGTTGGCGAGAATGATGTAGTATTTGTCGCTCTCGGCCACTTCGGGGTAGTTAGGCTGCTTGAGCATGAAGTCTTTAATTGAAATTTCCATCGGTTCTATCAGTTAGGAGTTAGGAGTTAGGAGTTATCTAATATCTAATATCCGGTATCTAATATCTGATTCAGTCGTTTCAGCATGGCGGCTACTGAGGCGACCTCGGTGGTACCCACGGTTATGTGGGTGGGCGAGGTGGCAGTGATGGTGAGTGAGGCTGCGGGGGTGATGGCGATGCCATTGCGGGCGAGGGCGTTGCGCAGCCAGTAGGCAAGCTCTGCATCGGGGCAATCCAGTCTCACGGCACCCCGCTGCGGCACTGCCACCTCGTAGTCGCCCTTGAGCATATTGAATTTCACCTTGTCGCTGCCGAAGATGCGCTGCATGGCTCCCGAGAGCACCACGTCCTCGGTGGCACCACAGAGCAGTGAGCGGTCGCCGGTCACCACCCACAGCTCATCGGCCAGCAGGAGCGTCTGCGACACATCGTGAGTGGATAGCAGAATGGCCTTGCCGGTGGTGTGGGCGAGGTGGCTTAGGAGCTGCAGCGTGTCGATGCGGCTTGCCACATCGAGAAAGGCGGTAGGCTCATCAAGGATTATAAGCGGTGTTTCCTGCGCCAGGGCTTTGGCAATCATAGCCTTCTGCCGCTCGCCGTCGCTGAGCTCGGCCACGAAAGCATCGATTTTGTGGGCAATGCCCACGCTCTCCACCGCCTGCCTCACGGCGAGGCGGTCGTGGTCGCCGAGGCGACCCAGGAAGCCCGTGTGAGGCTGCCGTCCGAGCGACACCAGCTCGCGCACGGTAAGGCCGCCGGCCATGGTGCGGTCGGTGAACACCATTGCGAGCAGCCGGGCCATCTCGCAGCGCGAGACGGTGGCAATGTTGCGTCCTTCGAGCCTCACCTCGCCACCCATTGGCGGCTGTGTGCCGGCAATGGTGCGCAGCAGGGTCGATTTGCCAATTCCATTCTGCCCCAGCAGAGCCGTGAGGCAGCCTCGGCGCAGAGCCACGTCGATGTGGCTCATCACTGCTGTCATAGAGCTGCCGTGGCGGTAGCCGGTTGAGAGATTATGAGTGGTGAGAATGGGCATAGGCGCTTAGTTGAAGTAGAAAATGCGTTTGCGGTTGAGGATTATATATATAATTATCGGCACGCCGATTACCGGGGTGATGGCATTGATGGGCAGCACACCCACCGAGGTGGGCAGCACACTGATGAGCGTGCACAGCAGGGCCACGTCGGCGCCGGCGAGTATGGTGGCGGGAATGAGGCGGTTGTGGTTGCTCGTGCGCAGCAGCAGGCGGGCAATGTGTGGCACCACAAGGCCTATGAAGCCTATGGGGCCGCAAAAGGCCGTGACCACCGCCGTGAGCACGCCGGTGATGATGAGCAGGCGGTTGCGCACCCGGCGCAGGTTCACGCCCAGGTTCTCGGCATAGCGCGAGCCAAGGAGCATGGCATTGAGCGGCTTCACCATGAGGGCGGCCCAGGCAATTGCGGCAAGCAGCGGAATGGCGAGCAGCGGCAGTTGCTGCAAGGTCACGCCCGAGAAGTTGCCAAGCCCCCAGATCACATAGCTGTGCACGCCGGCCTCGGTGGAGAAGAAGTTGAGAAAAGAGATTGCGCTCGAGGCAAGGTAGCTCACCATGATGCCAATGATGAGCAGCATCGCCGCGCCACGCACCACCATGGAGAAGAGCAGCAGGGCCACCAGCACCACCGCCGCGCCGAGCATCGCGCCAAGCAAGATGCTCACATAGCTGCCAAGCGAGGCTCCGAGCACCGTGCCTAAGCTCCCGCCAAAGGCGAGCATCACAATGGCCACGCCCAGGCCCGAGCCGGTGGATACGCCCAGAATCGACGGGTCGGCAAGCGGATTGGCGAAGACCGTCTGCAGCAGCAGTCCGCTCACGGCCAGCGCCGCCCCGGCCAGTGCGGCGGTGGCAATCATGGGCAGACGGGTCTCCACCACAATCACCTGCCAGGCAAAGTTGTCGCTCGCGTGGCCGGTGAGAATGTTGATTACCTCCATGGGCGGAATCGCCACCGCGCCAATGAGCAGCAGCGCCACGGCGAGCAGCAGCATCGCAGCCACCAGCGACCACATCACCACGGCATATCGGCAACCACCCCTACTCATGGCCCTGATTATCGGCTAAGGGTTGGTAATACCGGGGTTCATATCCCGGCAAGAGCTGTGGGTGAAATATCGCCACAAAGTCACGCAGCAGCACATCGGGGTGGAAAGGGAAATCGGTGAAAAGAGAGGTCTCGCCGGTGACGCACTGGTAGACCCTGCGCTGCTTGAATGCCTCGAAGCGGGCATAGAGCTGATTGGAGGCCTCGAGGTCGGCATAGCTCATGTGCTGCGCGGGCTTTATGAGCCAGAAGCGGGCATCCTGCGCCCGCTCAAGCACCTGCGAGAAGTGGAGCGAGAGCGAGCCGCTGCTGTGGTCGTCGCTCCAGGGATAGCTTGCCCCGGCATCGGCAAAGAGATGCGCCATGTAGCTGTCGCCGCCCGGCACATACCACACGCCCGAGTAGATGGTCTCCGAGAGCACCTTGGGGCGCTCCTTCACGCCGGCGGTGAGGCGCGTGAGGGCGGAGTAGCTCTCCACGGTGGCGCGGTAAATGCTGTCGGCGAGGGCGGACTTGCCAAGCAGCTCGCCAAACACCTTTATCCACTCGGCGCGTCCCAGCGGGGTGCGCTCCATGTAGTCGGCACACTCAATGATAGGCACGCCAATGTTGGCGAGCACGCCATATCCGGCATTCTGGAAGGGCGAGAGAATGATTGCGTCGGGCTTCAGCGCCACGAGCCGCTCAATTGTGGGCGAAAGGCTGTTGCCACAGTCGGCGATAGAGCCATCGGCCAGGCCGCTGAGCACCTCGGGCATGGTGTAGTATTGAGCGTCGCACACGCCGCGCACCGCGCCCATTGCGCCAAGCTCCTTCATCACCCCGGCGTGCACCGAGGAGTAAACCACGGCACGCTCCAGCGGCACGCGCACCACCGTGCCCTCGGGCAAGCCCTGCGGCAACGGAGCCTCGCGCGGCACCAGCACATAGGTGTGCAGCACCTCGCCCTTGCGCCAGGGATTGGCCACGCGCACCAGGGTGTAGCCATCGCAGCGCTCCACCGCCACGCCACGGGCGGCTGTCATCACCGAGTCGGTGGCTGTGTCGCGGTCATCACCGCGCGAGTTGCCGCAAGCCGCCACAGTGAGCGCCGCGGCAAGAATGAGAAATATTTTGTGAATGAGTGTCATAGTCGGTCGAAGCAGTCAGAGAGGGAGAGTCCGCGCGCCTCACTTGCCGAGCACCACGATGGTGGAGGGGGCTGAGGCGGCGTAGCCTGTGATTGAGTGCACCTGGCAATAGTAGGTGTAGCGGCCGGGAGCCACGCGCTTGCCATCGCTGTCCGTAAGCTGCCACTCACACTCGCTTGCTGTGGTCGTGGTGGACCACACGGTGCGGTGCATGGCATCGGTCACGGTCACGGTCACCTCGGCGTCGTCGCCAAGGCTGTGGCTTATGGCAAAGGTCACGGCATCGCGGGCATCCTTGGCGCCGGCGGTGACTTCGGCCGTGCTGGCCTCATTCACCACCACGAAGTCGAGGCTGCGTGAGGTGCGGTTGCCGGCAAGGTCGCTCACGGCGAGGGTGATGGTGTGTGTGCCATAGTTGAGGTTGTTGATGGGCAAATCCAGGTGTGCAGTGCGTCCCTCATCGGCAATGGTGGCGATGTTGCGTGCCGAGGCGTAGGTAACCGTTCCGCCGTCGAGTTTAACCTCTATTCCGTCGCCAAAGGAGAACGAGCGCACGCACACTGCCACATCGTCGGTAATAGTGGCGTGCAGGGTGGTCGAGGCGCCCACGCGGGCCGGGCCGTCACCCTCGTTGCCGCCCAAGGTCATCTCCTCCACCACGGGGGACTGATTGTCGGCGATTGCCACAGCGGCATCATAGGAGGCAATGGCTATGCTGTCGGTGCGTCCGTTCACCACCGTTGCCCCGTCGGTTGTGGCGGCGTAGGCCACGAGGCGTGCGCCCTCATTCTGGGCGAGGCACTCGCGCGGCACCACAATGGTCGCCTCAAAGGCGCCCGCCTTGGCTTCGCAGTCGGTCTTCGAGAGCAGCTCGCGGTGGAAGTAGCTGTCGAGCACGGGCTTGCTGGTGCCCATGCTTATCGAGCGGTTGAAGCGGCTCTTGTCGTAGAGCGAGAGCGTCACCTTGCCATTGAATGAGGTGTTGGCGCTCTGGTCGCTGTTGAGTATTCGTCCGGTCACCTTCACCTTGGTGAGGGGGCTTATGGTTGCAGTGGTGGAGGCCACGTCCACGCCGTTCACCTTGGTGATTTCAATGGCGTCGCCGGGCATGTGGAGCTTCATGGCAGGGTCGCCGAAAAGGGCGAAATTGAGCTTGTTGGTGTTCTCGTAGTCGCCAAAGGAGTTCTTGGCAAGGCGGAAGGCCTCGCCTATGGTGCGCTGCTCCCCATTCTCGTCGAGAGAGAAGAGGGCGGTGACAAATGCGCGGTTTAGCTCATCGTTCTCGGCGGCAAACACGGTGCGGGTCGACAACATTCCGGCAATCATTCCACCTTTGGGGTTGTGGAAGAGCTCCTCGCCCACGCCGCGCAGGTCGCTGTCGAATGGCGCTGCGTTGCATGTGGCCAGGCTCATGAAGGGCAGGTGGGTGTTCTCCATGTTTTTCGAGTCCTGTATCACCCACAGCGTGGCCACCTTGCCGAAGCTGTTGGAGCCGCCATGGCCTATGTAGGACATAAACACTTGTCCCTCCTGAATCATCTTCACCCACTTCTTGCGGAAGTCGATGGCAAATGTGCCCTGATTGGGATAGGTGTCGGCCAGGAGCTTGCTCACATTGAGCTTTATGTCGGTATTGCGCATTATCTCTTGCACTCCCTCGGCCTGATACACATGCATGTCGTTGTCGCCCTGGTCGCCCACTATGAGGGCCTTGCCGCGCCAGTCGCCATAGTCGTCGGCGAGGTAGCGCATGAGTTTATCCACACAATTCTTGGCCTCGGCGGCGTTCTTCACCGGCATTCGTCCCACGGCGATGCTCACCGGCACCGAGGCAATGGCATAGCCCTTGTCGTCGGCCAGCATGCCAAAGTAGTCGTCGGTGGTGTAGCTCTTGGTCTCGATATTGCTTGTGGTCGACTGGAAGGTAATCACCAGGTCGTTGCTCTTGTTGCCGAGCAGATGGCGGTTGTCGAAGGTGCCTCCGCCGAAAATGAGCAGATACTTCATCTTCTCGGGGTCACGCAGGTGGAGCATCTTCATGAACATGCGCAGCGCGGTGGCGTCGGCAGTGCCCGACGAGAACTCATTGAATATCTTCTCCTGCTCCACCACGGCCACTTCCATGCCATCGGTTGCGATGTGGTAGTCGGCAATGCGCTGTGCCTGCTCGCGCAGCCCGGGCGTGGTCACTATCACCATGTGGGGCACGGCCATGCCGTGGAGGTCCTGGTTGTCAACGGTGGCAAAGCCCGAGACCTTGCGCAGCGTGCGCGAGGGGTCGAAGACCACAAAGTGCTCACAGGCGTCGGTGAGGCTCGCGTTGAAGCTGTGTCCCTCACCGGTGGCGCTGAGCTTGTAGCTCTGCGGCTTGTGTGGGGTGGTCACGTTCCACACCTGCGCCTCGGCAGTGAGCCCGGCCATGGATATTGCGGTCGACTTTTGGCTGAAGTAGAACATATCGAGCTGCCCACGGTCGGCCGGCAGAGTGTTGTGCTGCTCATAGGTCACGGTGAAGTTGTCGAGCAGCGCGGTCTTCATTTCGCCTGTGGTGCTGAGCTTCATCGAGTAGGTAAGCTCCCCATTGCCGGCATCCACGCCGGCAACAGTGCCGCGGGCCTGGGCTATGTTGTAGAATGTGTATTCGCTTGTGGCAGCGCTCACGCGGTTGGAGTTGGTCACAAAAGTGAGTTCCCGGCCTCCAAGCGTGGCTGCCATGGTGGTGCGCTCGGTGCAATGCACGCCTATGGTGGTGTAGGTGGCCACAGTGCTGCCATCCACCAGCCCCGGCAGCGTCACGCCCACATCGAGGCTCTCATCATCGTCGAAGTTCTCGCCAAGCAGGCTCTTGCCGCTGTTGCTCGGCGAAGTGAGCTCACGCTCGTGGTGCAGGGCATTGAAGCTCGTGGCGGTGCTCAAAGACGTGCTCGAGGGCTGAACCGCCACCTCAGGCTCCATTGCCGAGTAGGCCGCATCGTCGGTGAGAAAATAGTAGGCGTGTGAGCTGTAGGAATTGGCGGTGAAGCGCAGGTAGTTGACGGTCGACGAGAAATAGGCGTCGCGCTTCATCACGCCCTCGGCATAGAAGCACACCTTGCCGGCGGCATATATTGCCGGAACCTGCGTGAGGTCGTCAACCTCCACGGCCTCCAGCGACTCGGGCAGAATGTTGCCGCCCCAGCCAAACACGCGCACCTTCTCAGGCTCGTTGAATCCCATGGCCGAAAGCTCCTGGGCTGTGATTTCGTGCATGCCGGCCTCATCCACCTGCACCTTCACCCAGTGCCCGGCACTCAGCTTCGAGGTGGAGGCAAAATGGCTCGCCTCAAGAGCCTGTGCAGCAGGACAAGAGGAGAGCAGTGCTGCGGCTGCCAAAATCATATTCCCAATTTTATTCATATCTTCTTTTTATTAGTGAGGAGTTTTTATCAGTGAGGAGTGAGGAGTTAT
>CAMGFF010000123.1 GCA_946055125.1 uncultured Prevotellaceae bacterium
ATTACACACAGTCGCTCCCTGCGCCCACAATCACCGGACCCGCCGACGGCCTGCGCACCGGCTCGCTCTTCACCTGCACCTGGAGTGCCGTGGAGGGAGCGCAGAAGTATATCGTTGACTTCGCCACCGATTCCGAGTTTAAGCACATAGAGAAATCGGTGCAGACCACCGAGACCAGTCTGCCGCTTGAGCGCGTCTATGGCTCGATAAGCAAGAATGTACCCATCTATTGGCGCGTGCATGCCGCCGCCAAGGGCTACAACGACGGCATTTCCGCTCCGCGCTCGTTCACCTTCCTCCTCGTGGCAATCCTCACGCCCACCACAGGCTCCGAGGAAATCGACCCCAAGGTGAATTTCACCTGGACCGAGATTGAGCCGGGCGCAGTGGCAACCCTCGAGGTGGCTACTGCCGAGGACTTCAGCACAATCGTGCTCAGCCGCGAGTCGGCCACTTGCGAGTATCAGGTGCAGCCCATGGAGCTTCATCCGCTCACTGCCTACTATGCCCGCGTGCTTGTGAATGGCAATGCCAGCTCCACAGTAGTGTTCAGCACCAAGGCAATGCCGTGTGAGCCGCCCACAATGCTCTCGCCCATCGATGGCGGCATTTGCTACGCCAACGGCCGCATTGAGATTAACCCACAGGAGGGAGCCGAGTTTGTGCTCCTCCAGGTGCACAACAAGAGCGACTTCTCGGGCCGCAGCAAGTTCCAGAAGCTGCTCGACGGCTACCAGACGGGTGTCAATGCTTCGGATGTGACAGTGGCAAACAGCCCGCTGCAGGAGGGAGTGACCTATTATGCCCGCGCACTGTGCAAATACTACATGCAGCGTGGCGGCGGACTCTATGAGACCGACTACGGGCCTGCCATTTCGTTCACCTACAGCTCTCAGGAGGGTGGAGTGACCGACGTGGCCGCCAACCGCGCTACGCTGAGTATCACCGGCAACACCCTGCATGTGGAGGCTCTCGGCAGCTACGCCGTTGAGGCCGTGACCATGCTCGGCACAGTGAAGCCTCTCGCTGCCGGCTTGGTGGGCGCGGCCGACATCGACCTCAGCCTGCTCCCCTCGGGTATCTATGTGATACGCGTGAAGGCCGCCAACGCCACCACCACCGCAAAGTTCCTGAAATGAGCTGTGAGCCTTGAGCTGTGAGCTATGGGCTGTGGGACAATATCAAGGCTCATAGCTCAAGGCTCAAGGCCCAAAAAAGAAAATAATCCTAAAAACAAAGAAAACGATATGATGAAACAACTATTCCTCTCGCTGGCTCTTGCCCTCTCGGCAACAGCCTTTGCACAGGTGCTCGAGGTGCAGTCGGTAGCTCCGCTGCAGCTCAAGGGCACCGGCCGCAGTGTGGTCACGGGCATAAGCCCCAAGGGCGACTATGTGCTGCTCAGCGATGCGCAGCTCAATGGCCTCGCCCGCTACGACCTCGCCACCGGCCGCATCAGTGTTATTTCCCGGGCCCGCAGCGCGGGTCTTAACGCCGCAATCGCCCCCGACGGCACTTCGGTGGCCTATCGCGAGGACACGTTTAAGGACGGTCTGCGCTACACCGACGTGAAAGTGCACACATTCGCCACCGGCGCCACGAAGCAGCTACTGAGCGGCACACGCAACGTGAATGGCGTGAGCCTCCAGGGCAACACCGCCGTGACCATCGCCAATGGCAAGGCCAAGAAGACGGCTGTGACCGGCAAGGCCGCCACGAGCACCACTCCTGTGGCTGCAATTGCCGACCGCCAACTCGTGCTCACCGCCAATGGCTCCACCAAGGTGCTCTCGCCCCTTGGCACCGACCGCAGCTACTTGTGGCCCTCGGTGTCGCCCGACGGCCGCCACATCTGCTTCTATGTGGCAGGCACAGGCTGCTACATCAGCGACCTTAGCGGCAACATTGTGGCCCGCCTCGGCAAGCTCCGCGCCGCAAAGTGGCTCAATGCCACAACCGTGGTGGGAATGAACGACACCGACGACGGCCACGCCATCATCTCCTCGTCGATTGTGGCAGCAACAATCGACGGCAAGAGCCAGACGCTCACCGATGCCTCAATGAAGGCTGTGCATCCCTATCCTGCCGGGAAGATGATTCTTTTCAGCACCGATGAGGGCGATAACTATATTATCAACATTAAATGAACGTGAAAGCCATGATGAAACTGAGAAAAATATTTTTTGCCGCAGCCGCAGTCGCTGCCACCGCATCGATGGCTCTCGCCGGCGGTAACCTCACAAAGAACCAGGCTCACATCTACATAAATGCAGGTCACGGCAGCTGGGGCTCCAACGACCGTAACATGGCCACCATCAACCACCACACCGGCGACACCACCGGTTTCTATGAGAGCAACACCAACTTGTGGAAGGCTCTGAAGATGGGTGCCACGCTCGAGAAATGGGGCGTGCCAAAGGCCAATATCATGTATTCGCGCGTGAAGAATGGCCCATATCCCACCGTGGCCGGCGGCGCCGATGAGGAGAAATACAACCGCAACCTCACCGAAATAGCCGAGGAGTGCAACTCCTTCAACACCGACTACTTCCTCTCAATCCACTCCGATGCCGCCACCGAGGGCAGCGCCTCCAATCTGTCGCTGCTCATCTACAACGGCTACAGCGTGCCGGCAGCCGACGATGAGAACATGTGGGAGGGAAGCCGCTCGCTCGAGTATCAGAAGACGAGCCGCGCCATGGCCGAGACGCTGTGGCCCATCCTCACGTCGAATGGCATCGACGTGATGACCAACACCTCGCAGCGCATCGTGGGCGACCTCACTTTCTATTATCACTACAACACACCCGCCGACAACGTGAAGCATGCTGCCGGCTACCTGGGCGTGCTGCGCCGCAACACCTGCAATGGCTTCCTCGCCGAGGGCTATTGCCACACCTATCAGCCGGCCCGCCACCGTGCCCTCAACCCCGACTACTGCGGCCAGGAGGGAGTGCGCTATGCCCGCGGCGTGGCTGCTTGGTTTGGCTGGGAAACCGAGTCGACCGGCTACATCATGGGCTCGGTGAAGGATCTCCACCAGGTGTTCTCGCACGACCTCTATCACCCCAACCAGAACTCTATGGACATCTGGAAGCCGGTGAACAATGCCACCGTAACCCTCTACAAGGGCGGCGTGAAAGTGGCTGAGTATGAGGGCGATGATGAATACAATGGCGTGTTCGTATTTGAGAACCTTGAGCCGGGCGACGACTACACTATCGACGCCGTGGCACCTGGCTACAAGTCGCTCTTCGCCCTCAATGAGGAATATGGCCGCGAGAACACTGCCTACTCGGTGACCGCCGGCGAAACCACTTATCCCATTATCCAACTTGAGGCTGAGGGCTATGAGGCCAACCCCACCTACAACTATCCCGACCCCTTGCAGGAGCAGTGGCTGGCCGTGGCTTCGAATTTCGATATGCGCCAAGACTTCGTGGGCACCGGCGTTGACTGCCTTGCCGGAAAGACCATTCGCCGCGAGATAGCCAAGGGCGACTCCACCTATGTGCTTGCCCTCGACGAGGCTCAGAAGCCTCACATCTACTGCCTCAACGCCCGCACCCAGGCCTTGCTCTTCGAGGTGAGCACAGCCGGAATCGGCAATCCCGATGATGAATATGAGCTGCTGCCGATAGGCGACATCGCTTTCACCAGCGACTCCATCCTCGTGGCTTGCAATGAGGTGAAGACATCCTTTGAGCCTACCGGCGTGCTCCGCTTCTACACCTGGCAGCGCGACCGCGTCACCCGTCAGCCCACCGGCGACCCCATGGAGTGGTTCACCTCGAGCACCAACTACACCAGCGGCAACTTCAGCAATGCCATAACCGGCCGCACCATGGCCGTGAACGGACGCTACGAGAAGTGCCTCATCGCCACCACAGCCGAGACACAGGGCACAAGCGGCGAAATCCGCTTCCCGCTCTTCACCATCACGCGCAAGGGACTTGTCGACACCCGGCGCAACCAGGACAAGACGCGCTTCACCAAGGCGCTCATTGGCGACGACTACCAGCTCACCACCTCGCCCTATGGCGACAGCAACTTTGTGGTCGATGGCTCGCTCACCACTGCCATTGAGTGGGCAGCCGGAGCCGATGTGGCCGCCCCGGCCTATGGCACACAGCTCAGCGAGGAGGTGATGCCCGCCGCACTCAATGGATTCTCCTTCTTCAAGTATGCCAAGCGCATCCTCATGGTGGCGCCCACTGCCAATGCCGAGGGAGCTGCCACCGGCGTGGCACTCTACGACGTGACCGAGGGACTCAATGCCGCCAAGTTCATTCCCACCACCAACACCTCGATAGCCGCCACCGCAGCGCAGTGGATCAAGGCCTATCCGGGCGTGAGCGGTGCCAATCTCAGCCTCTACCTCAATGCCGGTGGCGCGGTGTCGCGCTTCACCACCGAGGGTGTGGAGCAGGAGGACTATGTGGGAGTGTATGCCTATGGGCTTAACGCTGCCATCGAGGGCGACGACTACACCTTCACCTTTGCGGCAAGCGACGACTGCTTGCTGGGCGGCCGCATCATCTTCACCGACGCAGCCACTGGCGACTATGTGGGCGAATACGCGCTCGCCGATGTGGTTGCCGGCACGAATGAGGTGGTAATAGCCGCCGCCGACCTGCCCGGCTCCGAGGGCCAGCAGCTCGCATGGGCTGTGGAGGTGGCAAGCAAGAATGTGACCACACTGCGCAACATCTTGCCGCGCGAGGGCGACTATGCCCTGCACCGCATGTATGCCACCGCCGATGTGTCGCCCGCATCGCCGTCGTTTGGAATGATAGCCGTTTCGAATTACAATGGAGCCTCGAAGCCCGAGAATGGCATCTATCTCTACGACCAGAACTATAACCGCCTTGAGGGCGCTCCGCTCGCCAATGGCACTTTCACCACCAATGGCGTGCTCAATTTCAACCCCGACGGCACACTCTTCGTTACCGACGGAGCCGATGCAGCTGCCGGACTGTGGCGCTCCACCGGCGATGGACTCTCGCAGTTCTCGCAGTTCTTCGTTGGCACAGCCTCGGCCGGAGTTGTCACCAATGGCGGCATTGAGGTGGCCGGCGTGGCCGGTGGCGTGGCTTTCACCGGCGAGGGAGCATCGCTCAAGATGCTCGCGCTCATGAAGAACTCGGCCAAGCGATATGTGGTGAACATCTACAACCTCGGCGAGGTGAATGCCGCCGCCATACCGAGTGGCTGGGGCGTGGCTCCGAGCAAGAGCCTCCTGCTGCCCAGCGGCATGGTGGCCGATGCGCAGATTGCCCCCGTGGAGCAGGGCGTGTGGGTGTGCGCCAATATCAGCAATCAGGTAAACGACGAGACATCGCCGTCGCTCCTCTTCATCGACTACGATGGCAACATCACCTTCAATTCGGGCCGGCTCGAGAACCAGAGCCTCTTAGAAGGCGCTGCCGGCAGTGCGCTTGCCGTGGCACGCGATGGCTCGGTGCTCGTGGTGAACGATGGCTGGGGCACTTTCCGCTTCTTCACTGTGGCCTTTGAGGGCAACACACCCTCGCTTACACCGCTCTACAGCTACACCCACGACATAGGCGTGGGCTCGAAGCGCATTCAGGACGGTATCTATGTGGAGCAGATGGCATTCGACTATGCCGGCAACCTGGTGGCATCGGGCCACTACCTTGGCGTGTTTGCCGTGCCCACAATCGACAACCGCAGCGTCACCCCCGCCACCGGCACCGTCACCTCTAAGCAGAGCGGTGTGGAGGGCATAGTAGTGGGCGACGACGCCACGGCGCCGGTTGAGTATTTCAACCTCCAGGGCATTCGCGTGGAGCGTCCCGGGCAGGGCATCTACATCAAGCGTCAGGGCCGCCGAGCCGAGAAAGTGGTAATAAGATAGCTCTTATCTCATGATAACACAAAAGGAGGCTGTGCCGCATCTTCGGGCACAGCCTCCTTTGTGTTTTTGTCCGATTTTTACACGGCACTTTGCAGGGCAAGGTTGTAACTTTGCACTCCCAAAGACAAAACTATTATTTCTATGAATATCCGACTTGAAACTCCCGCCGATTACCGCGCCGTAGAAGAACTCACGCGCGAGGCATTCTGGAATGTGTATCGCCCCGGCTGCACCGAGCACTATGTGCTGCACCGCTACCGCTCCAACCCCGATTTCCTGTCCGAATTGTCGCTGGTGATGACTACCGGCGACGGCGGCCGCATCATAGGCCATGTGATGTATTCCCGCGCCCGCCTTGTGGCCGACGATGGCTCGGTGCTGCCGTCGTGGGCCTTTGGCCCCATCAGCATTCACCCCGATTTTCAGTGCCGGGGCTACGGCCTCGCCCTGCTCACCCACTCACTCGGCATGGCACGCGAGCTGGGCATTGGCGTGCTGTGCATGGAGGGGAAAATCGACTTCTACCGCCACGCCGGCTTCGGCCTGGCAAGCAGCCTCAAAATCCACTATCACGCCGAGCCGCGCGACAGCGACGTGCCTTATTTCCTTGCCCAGGAGCTTATTCCCGGCTACCTTGCCGGCTTTGAGGGCACCTACACGCCGCCCGATGGCTATTTCGTGGCCGAGCGCGAGCCTGAGGCCTTTGCCGCCTACGACGCCACATTCCCAACCATGGTGCCGGCAATTCTCCCCGGGCAGCTACCCGTCTTCTGCAAGAGCTTCGGCGCACCCCTCACCTGCGATGCCGACTGCGCCCCCGGTTTCACGCATTGCCGCCACTGCC
>CAMGFF010000124.1 GCA_946055125.1 uncultured Prevotellaceae bacterium
GGAAATATTGTGATGATGTAATATGAAAGGAAGTATAAAGAGATTATTTATGCTGGTGGTGCTTGCCTGTGGCATGGCGGCGATGGCCGGTGCGCAGGGCAGCGTGGTGATTCGGGCGAAGCTCGACTCAACCGTGCTGCTTATGGGCAAGCAGACGGCACTTCACTTGGAGATTTCGCAGGATAAGGGCGTGGTGGGGCATCTCGTGCAGGAGAATGTGCCACTGCTCACTACTAATGTGGAGGTTGCAGACCGGCCTGAGCCCGACACAACCGACATAGGCAACAACCGTGTGCAGATTGACCGCGACCTAATAATCCAGTCGTTTGACTCGGGGGTGTATGTGATTCCGCCAATGGAATATGTGGTGGGAAAGGACACTTTTCGTTGCAGTCACCTCACGCTGAAGGTGCTGCCGGTGGTAATCGACTCGATGAGCACCGTGCACGACTATAAGCCTGTGGAGGGTGTGCCATTTAAGATAATCGACTGGCTGCCCGATTTCTTAGCCGACTACTGGTGGCTGTATCTTGCTTTCATAGTGGTGGTGTTGGGGACACTCTTTGTGGTGTTCTATTGGAAGAAGAAAGGCCACATACCGCTTGTGCCGCGCAAAAGAGAAGTGCCGCCCTTTGAGGAGGCAATGCAGCGGCTCGAAAAGCTCAAGGAGCGCCAGCTATGGCAGTCGGGACAGGAGAAAGCCTATTACACCGAGCTTACCGACATACTCCGCTACTACATCTATCGCCGCTTTGGCGTGAATGCTGTGGAAATGACATCGGGGCAGATAATGAGCGCGCTGCGCAAGGTGGAGGAAGCGCGAGAGGTGAACGAGCGGCTGAGCGACATACTCTCGCTGAGCGACTTTGTGAAGTTTGCCAAGGTGCGTCCGTCGAGCGATGAGAACGAGACCGCGTTCCAGCGTGCGCTGCAATTTGTGGAAGGCACGAAGCCGGCGCCCGAGCCCGAGCCCGAAGGCGAGAAGCCGGCCGAAGGCGACAAAAAGAAAGCGACTGAGAAGCCGGCCGAGAATAATGAGAAATATGCACCCAAGGGCATAAAGCCCGGCACCGACCAGGAGGGCGGCAACGTGTGATGATACAATTTGCAAATCCAAATTTTCTGTGGCTGTTCTTGATTTATGTGCCACTGATAGTGTGGTATGTGCTGAAGCAGCGCACGGCCGATGCGACGCTGACGGTATCGACCACATCGCCCTTTGCCGCGATGCGCACATCGTGGAAATACTATCTGCGCCATGTGGTTTTTGTGCTGCGGCTTGCTGCGATAGGCTGCCTTATAATTATCATAAGCCGACCGCAGACGCACGACAGCTGGTCGACTTCGGAAACTGAGGGTACCGACATCATTGTGTCGATCGACGTGTCGACGAGTATGCTTGCCCAGGATTTTAAGCCCAACCGTTTTGAGGCTGCGAAGGACGTGGCCGCGCAATTTGTGTCGGGCCGCGAGACTGACAATATAGGCCTGGTGATATTTGCAGGCGAGAGTTTCACGCAAGTTCCGCTCACCACCGACAAGGCGGTGCTTGTGAACTACATACAGGACATGAAGATAGGCGTGCTTGAGGACGGCACGGCGATAGGCGATGGCATAGCCACGGCCATCAACCGCATAAAGGATGGCAAGGCGAAGTCGAAGAGCATCATTCTGCTCACCGATGGCTCTAACAACACCGGCGTGGTGGCGCCGCTCACGGCGGCCGAGATAGCGAAGCGCATGGGCATAAAAATCTACACCATAGGAGTGGGCAAGAATGGCGAGGCATTGTTCCCCGTAGGCACCAATTTCTATGGCAAGATGGAATACCAGAAGCTGCCCGTGGTGATTGATGAGCCTACACTGAAGTCGATAGCGACTGCCACTGGAGGCAAATACTTCAGAGCTACCAACAAGCATGTGCTCAAGCAGGTGTTTAATGAAATCGACACCCTTGAGAAGACGCGCATGGACGTGCGCAACTTCAGTCACACCGAGGACGACTACATGCCGTGGGCCTACTTGCTGCTGGCACTGGTGGTGGTGGAGATGCTTGCCCGCTACACTGTGCTGAGGAATATTCCTTGAGTTGAGGAGGTTACTGGTTAGGGGTTACAGGTTAGAGGGGGGCTTTTATAGCAATGGAAAGCTATTGTGGCCCTGGTTGATAATGAATTAATGAAAAAAAATAGGATATAGGAATATGTTCAGTTTTGCGAATCCGGAATATCTTTACCTGCTGCTGCTACTGCCGGCGGTGGTGCTGTTGCACTTCTTGTGGCGCAAGGGGCGCAAGCGCAACCTGCGTCGATACGGACAGATGGCAATACTTGAAAGACAGATGCCCGATGTGTCGAAGTATAAGCCGGGCATAAAGCTGGTGCTCATGCTGCTGGCAATTGCCATGATTGTGATTGTGCTTGCCAGGCCGCGTGCCGGAGCAAAGGAGCAGACGGTGAAGGTGCATGGCATTGAGGTGATGGTGGCTCTCGACGTGTCGAACTCGATGAAGGCATCGGCTACCGACGACCCTAAGGGCGTGACGCGCTTGCAGAAGGCGAAGCTCACGCTTGAGAAGCTCATCGACAAATTCGACAACGACAAGGTGGGGCTGATTGTGTTTGCCGGCAACGCCTACACACAGTTGCCTATAACGAGCGATTTCACCTCGGCAAAGATGTTTCTCAACAATATCAACACCGAGATGGTGCCCACGCAGGGCACTGCGATAGGCGCGGCGATAAAGCTGGCGATGAACTCATTCACAGGCAATGAGAAATCGCAGAAGGCGATAATCATAATCACCGATGGAGAGAACCACGAGGACGATGCGCCCGGAATGGCCGAGGAGGCTCACAAGAAGGGCATACAGGTGAATGTGATAGGCGAGGGCTCTACAAAGGGTGCTCCTATTCCGCTCGCCAATGGTGGATTCCTGAAGGACGACAACGACAATGTGGTGACCACCTTCCTCAATGAGGAGATGGCCGAGAAAATAGCCCGGGCCGGTGGAGGCATCTACCTTTCGGGCAACGCCGGTGATGCCGTGAGCCGCCTCGATGAGCAGCTGAAGAAGCTCGCCAAGGCCGACTTGCAAAAGGTGGTATATTCGCAGCATGATGAGCAATTCCCGGTGTTTGCGTGGATAGCACTGGTGCTGCTTGTGGCCGAGGTGTTTGTGCTGAGCCGCAAGAACGCATGGCTGCGCAAGATTAATTTCTTTACAAAGGAGAACACGAAATGACACGACAGAGAATAATCGTAATATCGGTGGTTGCCGCCGTGGTGACACTGAGCGCTGCCACAATGCGGGCCGACGACGCGGCGAATGTGGAAACGGTGCGCAAGGAGCGCATTGCCATACGCAAGGGCAATGAGCTATTCAATGAGAAGCGATATGCCGAGGCCGAGGTGGAATATAAGCGAGCCTTGCAGCATAATCCGCAGAGCGACATAGCGAACTATAACCTTGCACTTTCCTACATACGCCAGGGTGGCAACTCCGACCCAAAGGACGAGAAGAGCCCGGTGAACCAGGCTCAGAAGATTCTGGAAAACGTGGTGAAGACTGCATCTGATAAGGGGCTTGCCTCGCGCGCCTACTACAACCTGGGCAATCTTGCCTTCAATAAGCAAGACTACCGCAATGCGGTGGATATGTATAAGAATGCACTGCGCCGTAACCCTGATGATGACCAGGCTCGTGACAACCTGCGACTGGCTCAGAAGAAGCTTGAGGAGCAGCAGCAACAGAATCAGGACCAGAATAAAGACCAGAAGCAGGAAGACAAGCAGGACAAGCAGGACCAGAAGCAGAACAACGACCAGAATAAGGACAATAAGGACCAGCAGAACAAGGACCAACAGAATCAACAGCAAAAGCCCAACCAAAATCAGCCCCAGGAACAGAATCAGGGCATGAGCGAGGGTAATGCGCAGCAAATTCTGAAGGCGATGCAGGATGCTGAGAAGACTACTCAGCAGAAGGTGAATGCTGCGAAGATGCGCGAAGAGCAACAGAATCGCCGCCGCACGGAGAGGCAATGGTGATTAGTTATTAGTTAGGAGTTATTAGTTAGGAGGTAGGAGTTATTAGGTGGGAGTTAAGAGTTATTGGTGGGGGATTGTAGGTGAGATGGCTGTAACAGATAAGAGAGCTGAAATGGCTTCTTATTAGGGATGGAATGATTGGTAAAATGATAAAAGAAAGGATATGCTAAGAAGATTGATATTTGGGCTTGTGATGATGCTCGCGGTGGTGATGAGTGCCGCCGAGGTGTCGTTCACGGTTGATTATCCGCGACAGGTGGTGCAGGGCAATAAGTTCCGCATCACATTTGCGCTTCGCAATGCCGAAGGCACAGGCTTCAAGGCACCCGAAGTGGGAGGGTGCAAGTTGCTCTATGGCCCATCGAAGTCGTCGAGCTATAGCCAGCAGTGGGTGAATGGAGTGAGTTCGAGCAGCTCATCGGAGGAATACACAATGGTGTATCGAGCCGACAATGCCGGCAAGTACACGGTGGGTGCAGCCACTGTGAGCGTTGGCGGCAAGCAGCACAGCACGCGCCCCTTCACCATAGAGGTGCTGCCACCGGATAAGTCGGCACAACAAGGCAGCAGCAATCAAGGCCGACAGAGCGTGCAGATAGACAATGCAGGCACACAGACGGCTGGGAGGCCGGTAAGCTCGAAGGACCTTTTTGTGCGCATCAATCTCTCGAAGAGCAACGTATATGAGCAAGAAGCGGTTGTGTGCACCATCAAGCTCTACACCAAATACCAGATAAGTCAGTTTATAGCCAACATACAGCCATCGTACAACGGATTTCTCATAGAGGAGCTTCCGGTGTCGCCCAACCTGAATGAGATAGAGCATGTGAACGGAGAGAACTACATGGTGGCCGAGCTGAAGAAGTGCATACTTTTCCCCCAGCAATCGGGCAAGCTCACAATCACATCGGGAACGTATGATGTGACGGTGGTGCAATTTGAGCAGATACGCACACCCTTTGGCATAATGCGGCAGCCGGTAGAGAAGCAGCTCCAGGTGAAGTCGAACACGTCGGCGGTCAACATACTGCCACTGCCCGAGCCACGTCCGGCATCATTCAATGGCGCAGTGGGCAACTTCACGGTATCGACCGAGATAAAGCCGCCAGTGCTCAAGACCTATGAGGCAGCGACCTACAGCTATGTGATAAAAGGCTCGGGCAACATAAAATACCTGAAAGCGCCGCAGATAGGATTCCCGTCGCAATTTGAGGTGTATGACCCACAGAACGACATCAATGCGAAGCCAAATGGCGGCACGGTGAGCGGCATTGTGAGGATTGACTACACTTTCATTCCGCAATTTGTGGGGAAATATGAGATACCCGGCACGGAGTTCACATTCTTCAACCCGGCGACCAGAAAATATGAAACGCTGACAACTGAGAAATATGAACTCACCGTGGCCAAGGGCAGCGGAGCCGCCACTCAGTCGCCCAAGGGAGGCATAGAGCAGAAGAACCGCGACATATTGCACATAAAGACCGGCGACCTTAACCTGAAGAAGGCACACACTTATGTGGTGGAAGGCGTGGGCTACTGGCTGTGGTATGTGATGCCGCTACTGCTTCTTGCCGGAGTGCTGCTCTACTACCGCAAGGCGCTGAAGGCACGGTCGGACATGAGGCTGATGCGCACCAAGCGAGCCAACAAGGTGGCACAGAAGCGACTGCGCCAGGCCAAGCAGTGGATGCGCAGCGGCGACAAGGGCAAATTCTATGCCGAGGTGCTCACGGCGCTGTGGGGCTACCTGAGCGACAAGCTACAGATACCCGGCTCGGAGCTGAACAAGGAGAATATAGCAGCCGAGCTTTCGCGCTATGGGGCGAGTGAGGAGATTGTGGCAGCCGTGCTCGAGGTGCTCAACAACTGTGAGATGGCACAATATGCGCCCGAACTGAGCGGCAACGACATGGAGAGCATATACAGCGCAGCCGCCGAGGTGATGGATAAACTTGAGAATACGAAACGCAAAAAAGCATAAGAGGAGATGATGAGGAGAATAATGATAATGCTCATGGCGGCGCTTGCCACCACTGCAATGGCACAAAATGGGGCAACGCTCGCCGAGCAAGCCAATGCTGCCTACCAGAAGGACGACTTCAATGGCGCACTGAGCCTCTATGAGAAAGCTGCCAAGGAGGAAGGCACATCGAGCCTGCTCTACTACAACATGGGTAACACGCACTACCGCCTTGGCAACATGGGCAAGGCCGTGCTGTGCTATGAGCGGGCCTTGGTGCTCGACCCCGCCAACGACGACGCACGCACCAATCTGGAATTTGTGAACGACAAGCTGCAACTGAAGATTGACCGAGGCTCATCGTTTGTGAGCGACACAATAGGAGGATTTGTGCGCAGCCTTTCGAGCGACACTTGGGCGCATGCCGGCATTGCCACATTTTTGCTCTTCTTGATTGCTGTGGCAGTGTATGTCTTCGCCGATGCGGTAATCTTGCGCAAGATAGGCTTCTTTGGTGGTGGAGTGCTGCTGCTTGTGGCCATTGTGAGCAATGTTTGTGCTTTATATACTCACTCAATAGCAGTGAATAAGAATTATGCCATAGTCACTATACCGTCGGCAACGCTGAGCACGTCGCCTCGCGTACCTAAGGACAAAAGCGAGGAGGCATTTATGCTGAGCGAGGG